>JARKSS010000003.1 GCA_029974175.1 Vicinamibacterales bacterium | reverse complement strand
TGACGTACTGGAACCCCGTGCTGCAGTACGGCGTCGACTGGTTCGCCGACGCCCTGAAGGATGCCGGGGGAGCGGGGCTGATCACCCCGGACATCACCCCCGACTCCGCCGAGGAGTGGATCGCGGTCAGCGAGCGCACCGGCCTCGACCGGGTCTTCCTCGCCGCCCCGTCGTCCACCGACGAACGGCTGCGGGCCACCGTGGCGGCGAGCCGGGGCTTCACCTACGCGGTCTCGACGATGGGCATCACCGGCGCGCGCGCCCAGGTGGATGCCGCCGCGCGCACCCTGGTGACCCGGCTGCGCGCGGCGGGGGAGGGCAACGTCTGCGTCGGGATCGGGATCTCGACCGGCGAGCAGGTCGCCGAGGTCAACGGCTACGCGGACGGGGCCATCGTCGGGGCCGCCCTGGTCGGCGCCCTGGCCGACGGCGGGGTGAGCGGGGTGGCCGCGAAGGCCGTCGAACTGGCGTCGGGCACCGGCGCGGTCAGGAAGTAGACTCGCCGACGTGATTCCGACCAGCATCCCCAGCCCGCCGTCCGACTGGTCGGCCTTCGAGATCCCGCTCGGCTGGCTGCGCGACTTCGTGCTCGGCATCTTCCCGAACTTCACCGCATTCCCGTCGGAGCTGGTGATCCACGTCTACGCCCTCGCGATCCTGCTCGGCATCGTGGTGGCCATCGCCGTCTCCAACGACCGCCTCACCGCTCGTGGCGCCGAGCCGTGGATCGTCGTCGACCTGGCGATCTGGGCCGTGATCTTCGGCATCGTCGGTTCGCGCGCCTGGCACGTCGCCACCCACCCGGCCGACTACTTCGGCGAGGGCAAGGTCGGCTTCGGGTTGCCCACCGGTGACGGCAGCAGCGTGTGGGAGGTCTGGGCCGGCGGCGTGGCGATCTTCGGCGCCATCCTCGGCGGGGCGCTCGGCGTCTACATCGCCTGCCGCATCTCCGGGCTGCGGTTCACCGCGGCCGCGGATGCCATCGCCCCCACCCTGCTGCTCGCCCAGGCCTGCGGACGCCTCGGCAACTACTTCAACCAGGAGCTGTTCGGCCTTCCGACCGACCTGCCGTGGGGTCTGCAGATCGACCGTCCCAACCCGGCGATCCCCGCCGGTATCCCCGACGACGCGCTCTTCCACCCGGTGTTCCTCTACGAGATCATCTGGAATCTCGCCGGCTTCGCGGTGCTCATGCTCATCGAGAACCGGGTCTCCTTCGCCAAGGTCACGACATTCCCCGGTCGATTCCTGCCGATCTGGCCCGTCTTCGAGCGCCGCGACGCCTGGTACTGGGGCAAGATGGTGGGGCTCTGGGCGATCTGGTACGGCATCGGCCGAACCTGGTTCGAATCCATCCGACTCGACCCCAGCGAGACCTTCCTCGGCATCCGATCGAACGTGTGGGGGGCTCTCGCGGCGATCGTGCTCGGGCTGCTCATCCTCATCATCCAGTCGAAGAGCCACCCGGGCATCGAGCCGAGCGTCTACCGGCCCGGCAAGGAGTGGAAACCCGGCGCTGCGGTAGACTCGGACGAGATCTACTCGGACGATGAGCCCGGCGATGGCGCCGGCAGCTCGACTCCGGCGCCTGCCACAAGCGGAGCTTCCCGAAAATAGTCCTGCGTCGCGTACCCCTCGCGGCCCGGGACTCACCACAGCACCCGTTGGGCCAGCGACGTCCCACTCAGCACCATCGTGAGGACGGTACCCATGGCGCAGAGCCTGCCAGGAGCTCCGAAGGACGCGTTCGCGTCGTTCAGCGGCGTGCCCGCGGCACAGGGGCTCTACAACCCCAGGTCCGAGAAGGACGCCTGCGGGCTCGCGATGGTCGCCACCCTGCGCGGCACCGCCGGGCACGACATCGTCACCCAAGCCCTCGACGCGCTGCGCCACCGCGAGCCCCGCGGCGCGATCGGGTCGGCTGCCGGCACCGGTGCCGGCGCGGGCATCATCACGCAGATCCCCGACCAGTTCCTGCGCGCGGTCGCGGGCTTCGACCTGCCGCCGATGGGCCGCTACGCGGTCGGGATGGCGTTCCTCCCCACCGACAAGAAGGAGCGCGACGCGCAGAAGTCCGCGATCGCGCGGATCGCCGAGGAGGAGTCGCTTCGGGTGCTCGGCTGGCGCGCCGTGCCGACCGACCCCGCTCATCTGGGCAACCTGGCCCGCGAGGCGGCGCCGGCCTTCGAGCAGCTGTTCGTCGAGCCCGCGTTGAACGGGGAGAACGGCCAGCCGCTGGCAGGCATCCAGATCGACCGGCTGACCTTCCGCTTGCGCAAGCGCGCCGAGCGGGAGCTGGGCGCCTACTTCCCGTCGCTGTCGGCCCGTACCCTCGTCTACAAGGGCATGGTCACGACGCTCCAGCTGGAGCCCTTCTACCCCGACCTGTCCGATGAGCGCTTCGTGT
>JARKSS010000514.1 GCA_029974175.1 Vicinamibacterales bacterium | reverse complement strand
CGCGCTTGGGCTTCTCGGCCTTGTCGGCATCCACCGGCTTCTCCGCCTTGGCGCGACCGCGCTTCGGCTTCTCGACCGGACCCTCGACGAGCGGCACGAGGCCGGTCTCGACGTCGGCGGACACATGCGAACTCGCGCTCTTCGGCGCTTCCTTCTTCACCATCGCTGGTGCACTCCTCGGCCGGAGGTGCCGCGCAACCCGCCGGTACATCTCGTGCGAACCGCTCTCGGGTTCGCGAATCTGAAGTCTGGATGCGGCCCCCGTTCCCCTGAACGGTGTTCTGGCCGCTGTGTCTTCGCAGACACTGCGCTCTCTCACAGCGCCCGCCCTCTCACGGCGGTTCTCGGAACTGGCGTCCGACACGGTGCGCGACTGTTCGGCACTCGTGGCCCGGTGTGCCCGGAAAGCTTTGATCGGTGCGACCGGGCGCGGCCCGGTCGGCTTACGCTCCAGTATCGCACGCCGGGACCTTCGGCCCGGGATTCGCAGCTGCCGATTGCGATAATCGCCTGGTGACCGCACCCGAGACCTCACGCCGCCTGCCGCTCGCCTTCGCGATCTTCCTCATCGTCGCCGGCGCCCTCGGCTGGTGGGCGGCCTTCTCGCTCACCGTCGACAAGATCCTGATCCTGCAGAACCCCGCGGCCGACCTGGACTGCAACTTCAGCCTCATCGTGCAGTGCGGCAAGAACCTGGAATCCTGGCAGGGCTCGGTGTTCGGCTTCCCCAACCCGCTGATCGGACTCGGCGGGTTCGTCGCGCCGATCGCCGTGGGCGTCGGGCTGCTCGCCGGCGCGCGGTTCGCCCGCTGGTTCTGGATCGCGTTCAACGTCGGCGTCGCGGGAGCCCTGGCCTTCGTGATCTGGCTCATCTCGCAGAGCATCTTCGTGCTCGGCACCCTGTGCCCCTGGTGCATGCTCGTCTGGTCCGTCACCATCCCGCTGTTCTGGACCGTGACCGCCCGAAACCTCGCCGAGGGCGTGTTCGGCTCGGCTGCCGCGGGAGCGGGACGGTTCCTGAAGTCGTGGCTCATCCCGATCGTGATCGTCAGCTACGTCGTCGTCGCCTTCATCGCGCAGCTGAGGCTCGACATCCTCGGCCACCTCGCGGTC
>JARKSS010000500.1 GCA_029974175.1 Vicinamibacterales bacterium | reverse complement strand
TCGCGCCCGCACTGGTGGCAGTGCGGGACGCCGATGTTGGCGAAGAGCAGGCGCAGGTAGTCGTAGACCTCGGTGACCGTGCCCACGGTCGAGCGGGGGTTCGACGCGGTGGTCTTCTGCTCGATGGAGATCGCCGGCGAGAGGCCCTCGATCAGGTCCACGTCGGGCTTCTCCATCTGCTCGAGGAACTGCCGGGCGTAGGCGGAGAGCGACTCGACGTAGCGGCGCTGGCCCTCGGCATAGATCGTGTCGAAGGCGAGCGACGACTTCCCCGACCCCGACAGGCCGGTGATGACCACCAGCCGGTTCCGGGGCAGGTCCACGTCGATGCCCTTCAGGTTGTGGACGCGGGCGCCGCGTACGGCAATCCAGTCGTGACCCATGCTCTACGGCCAGCCCCGTGCAGAGGGCCCAAACCGCCGAATTGTACCACGCCGCTATAATCGGCCCGGGGTTCGACCATGACGCCGACCGATACCGCTGGGCTTCGCACTGCATCCGTCACCTACAGGGGCCGCATCCTGTCGCCGGCCGACGCCGGGTGGAACGACTGGCCCGACGGCCGGCTGGTCGTCCGGGGCGGCAAGGTGGCCCAGGTGGGGCCGTGGCGCCGCGGGGCACGGGCCGACGTCGATCTGCGGCCCCATTTCGTCCTCCCTGGCCTGGTGGACGTCCACGCGCACGTGCCGCAACTGCCGGTGTGCGGGGTTCACCCCGGAAGCCTGCTGGAGTGGCTGAACCGCTGGACCTTCCCGCTCGAGCGCCGGTTCAGGGGCGCCCGTGCGCGGGAGCTGACGCGGGTGTACTTCCGCGAGATGCTGGCGCAGGGCACCACCAGCGCGGCGCTCTACACCTCGGCCTGGCCCGATTCGGTGGAGGCCTGCTTCGAGGAGGCGGCCGCCCTGAACCTGCACGCGTGGATCGGCCCGCCGCTGATGGACGTGGATGCGTACCGGCCGGTCACGACCCGCCGCGTGCTGGACGAGGCGAGGGCGCTCGCCCGCCTCGACTCGCCGGAACGGCGCTTCGTGGTGACGCCACGGTTTGCGCTCTCGGCCACGCGCGAGCTGCTGGAAGGGTGCGCGGCCCTCGCCCGCGAGCGCGGGCTCCCGATCCAGACCCACCTGGCCGAGCAGCGGGCCGAGTGCGACGCGGTGCGCGAGCGCTTCGGGCAGGACTACCTCGACGTGTACGACGAAGCCGGCCTGCTGACCCCGCGTACGTTGTTCGCGCACTCGATCTGGTTGTCGGCGCGCGAGTGGCAGCGCCTGGCGCGGGCCGGCTGCGCGGTGGCCCACTGCCCCACCTCGAACGTGTTCCTCGGCAGCGGCGTGATGAACTGGAAGCGCGCGCGGCAGGTGCGCGTCGGGCTGGGATCCGACGTAGGGGCCGGCCCCGACCTCTCGATGTTCCGGGTGGCGCGGATGGCCTGGACGCTGCAGTCGCTGAACGGCGACCCGGCCGATGCGGGCGAGCTGCTCTGGGCGGCAACCCTCGGCGGGGCGCGTGCCCTCGGGTTCTCGGGCGTCGGCGCGCTGGCCCCGGGCTCCAGCGCCGACTTCATCGTCCTCGACGCCGAGCAGATCGTGCCGCCGGGCGCGCCGCAGGCCGAGTCAACCGAGGACCTCCTCTCGCGCATCCTGCATCGGGCCGGCCGCTCGGCCGTCCGCCAGGTCTACGTGGCGGGCGTCCTGCGCCACCAACGGTGAACCACAAAGGACACAAAGGACACAAAGAACGGGTGCGAGCGTGCTCGTTTGCTGCCTCTGACGTGCCTTGAAGGTACGCCGGTCTTCGGGCGGTCGGCCACCCGGAGCAACGTGGAGGAGCGGCCGCCGAAGGCCGGCTCACTGTCCAAGCGCGGTACCCTCGTCGTGCCGTCCCTCGTCACCTTTGTGTTCTTTGTGTCTTTGTGGTTCAAACGTCCGTGAGCCCGCCTCAGTTGTTCTCCTCCCGCAGCCGGCTGTGGCGGTAGCCGTACAGGAAGTACAGCACCAGCCCTGCGGCCAGCCAGGCGATGAACCGCCACCAGGTGACGAGCGGCAGCTGTACCGCGAGCCACAGGCAGCTGAAGATCGACAGCAGCGGCACGAGGGGCACGAACGGCGTGCGGAACGGACGCTTCCGGCCGGGGTCCACGTACCGCAGCACGATGATGCCGGCCGAGACGAGCGCGAAGGCGAAGAGCGTCCCGATGTTCGTCAGCTCCACCACCTCGTTGATGTTGGTGACGCTCGCGAACAGCGCGACGACGACGCCGGTGAGGATCGTGGTGACGTGCGGCGTGCGGTACTTGGGGTGGATCTTCGCGGCCCACTGCGGCAGCAGGCCGTCGCGCGCCATCGAGAAGAAGATGCGGGGCTGCCCCAGCTGGAACACCATCAGCACCGAGGTGCAGGCGAACACGGCGCCGACCGAGATCACGCCGGCGGCCCAGTTCATCCCGATCGCCGAGAACGCGGTGGCCAGCGGTTGCGCGGTGCCCAGCTGCGTCCAGTGCAGCAGCCCGGTGAGCACGATGGCGACGGCGATGTAGATGAGCGTGCAGATCACCAGGCTCGAGATCATCCCGATGGGCATGTCGCGCTGGGGGTGGCGCGTCTCCTCGGCGGCCGTCGAGACGGCGTCGAAGCCGATGTAGGCGAAGAAGATGATCGCGGCGGCCCCCCAGATCCCCGTGAAGCCGTGCGGCGCGAACGGCGTCCAGTTCGCCGGCTTGACGTAGAAGATCCCGACGACGACGAAGAACAGGATGATCCCCACGTTCAGGAACGTCGTCCCCGTCGTCACCCACGCGCTCTCCTTGATGCCAATCACGAGCACCCAGGTGATCAGCATGACGATCGTGAAGGCGGGCAGGTTGAAGACGATGGGAAGGCCGGCCAGCCGCGGGGCCTCGGCCAGCGCCTGCGCGGCGAGCGTGACGGCCGGGCCGAGCGAGGCCGGATCGATCCCCGCGGCGGCCGCCTCGGCCACCTGCCTGGCCGCCATCGCAGCCGAGCGGTAGTCGGTGCCGAGCCAGGCGGGGAAGCCGATGCCCATGTTCCGCAGCAGCTCCTGGAAGTAGCCCGACCAGGAGATCGCCACCGCGACGTTGCCGACCGCGTACTCGATGATGAGGTCCCAGCCGATGATCCAGGCCACCAGCTCGCCGAGCGTGGCGTAGGCGTAGGTGTAGGCCGAGCCGGCGATCGGCACCATCGCCGCGAACTCGGCGTAGCACAGCGCCGCGAAGCCGCACACGATCGCGGTGAGGACGAACGAGGCGACGATCGCGGGACCGGCGCCGGTGTGGCCCGCGCCGCCGGCCGCCGCCGTGCCGATCGTCGAGAAGATCCCCGCGCCGACGATGGCGCCAATCCCGAGGATGGTGAGCTGGAACGGCCCGAGCGTCCGCTTCAGCGACTGGCCGCGTTCGGCCTCGCCGAGCATGCGGTCGAGGGATTTCAACCGGAACAACTGCGACACACGACCTCCTGCCGGCCGCGCGCGTGCAAGCCGGAGCGTGAATCATCCTTGATAGGCTCGACGGGCGGCAAGGGGAAAAGCGGGGCTACGACTCGTCCAGCTCGAGGTTCCAATAGAGGTAGTCGCGCCAGCTGTCGGGGGTGTGCCGCAGGCCGATCGTGATGCGGATCGCGGGCGCCGCCTGCGGCCGCACCGGCCGGCGCAGCAGGCGCATGCCGGCCTCGGCCGGCGTCCGGCCGCCCTTCTTGCGGTTGCAGGAGATGCAGCAGGTGACGATGTTCTCCCAGTCCTTGCGGCCGCCCTGCGCGACCGGCACCACGTGGTCGAAGGTCAGCTCGCTGGCCGGCAGCGTTTCACCGCAGTATTGACAGGAGTACTCGTCGCGCGCATAGATGTTCGCGCGCGAGAACGGCACGTAGTCGAAGCGGCGCCGGATGCGGACGTAGCGAAGCAGGCGGATGACCGAGGGCAGCTTGAAGCTGATGGAGACGGACCGCACCTCGCGGTCGTAGACGGAAATGACTTCCACCTTCCCCTGGCACCACAACGTCACCGCCTTGCGCCAGGGCACGACCTTGAGGGGCTCGTACGACGCATTCAGCAGGAGCGTGTGCTCCATAACCGAGGCTATTCTGACCGAGGCCACAAGGGCTGTCAACCGGCCGACCTGCCTAAAGTCTTCGGAAAACAGGCTGTTAGCGGCGATCGCCCTGCTCGGCGCCGCGGTGTTGGCGGCCGGCTGCGGCGCCGCCCGGCGCCCTCCGCAGCCCTATCCCGGTCCCCCTCCGCCAGCCGCCGTTTTCCCCGCGCTTGCTGAACCGGCCGCGGAGGCACCCTCCGCCGACAGCGCGGGCGAGGCGGTTGCCAGCTTCGCCCTCTCGCTCCAGGGCTCACCGTACGTCAACGGCGGCGCCGGCCTGGACGGGTTCGACTGCAGCGGGTTCGTGCAGTACGTGTTCGCCCAGTCGGGCGTCACCCTGCCGCGCAGCGTCCTCGAGCAGTTCGCGGAAGGCACAGGCGTGGATGGGATCCCCGAGGCCGGCGACCTGGTGTTCTTCGCCATCGACGGTGACCGGGTGTCGCACGTGGGCATCGCCACCGGGCCCGACACCTTCGTACACGCGCCGAGCAGCCGTGGCGTGGTGCGCGAGGACCGCCTGTCGGCCCCCTACTGGTCGCGCCGCTACGCCGGCGCCCGACGAGTGCTGCCCTATCGCGGCGCGGGGACCGGCCGATACAACAGCCGAACAGAGGGCGCAAGGCCGCGTCGCCAACGGCAGAAATCGGGCACGGCTGAACTTGACACCCTCTCGAAGCGTTCGCTATAGTCGCGGCGCTTCTTCGCGATTCCCCCCTTCCGCAGCAACCGGATCGGATTTCGGATGCGCGAATGATCAACTACACGGAGCGCATCAGCACGCTCATGCGCGACATCGTCGCGCGCGTCCCGCGCCTGTCCTACATCGACCCTGACGAACTGCTCGTCTTCGCTCGGTACGGCCGGTCGGGCGCCGAGGGGGCCTTCGCCACCTGCCACTGCCTGTCGCTGCCCGACAGCGAGCCCGGCTACTACTACTGGCGCGACCGCGAAACCGGATCCATCACCCGCCGCTCGAGGTGGTTCGTCACCAAGTCGCCGTCGGTCTCGATCAAGGGACGCCCGATCCCGTACCTGGTGTCGTTCGCGCTGCCCCGCTTCTGCAACCAGACGCTGGCCGGCGCCCGCAAGGAAAAGTACTACCGTAAGGGTACGCCGGGCTGGATCGCCAAGCTCGACACCGTGGTCCACGAGCTGTACCACATCGACCCGGCCGCCTCGGGCATCCGGCACGTGGAACGGGCGGACGGGCTGCCCTCGAACTCCTCGCACGGGCGCGACTTCCTGAAGACGGTCGCCGACATGGTGCGCGAGTACCTGGCCAGCGATCCCGACCTGACGACCTACGAGTTCCTCCGCTACAACTTCTCGGAGCTCGAGCAGCGCTACGGCGGCGTGACCGCAACCACCTTCCGCAACTACCCGTCGTACCCGCAGCGGTACATCGAGCTGCTTCCGCCGAGCCAGCAGCTCGACATCCCCCCGTCGGTGCCGATTCAACCGCTCAAGATCCGGCGAAAGCCGATCGCGTTCACCCACGCCGATCTCACGGTGCGGCAGTTCCTGACCGACAGCACACGGCGAATCGTCCTGTAGAGAGCCGCCCTACCTGCCGGATGAATCGGGGACGGATACCTCGGGGGTGGATACCTCCGGCAGGGACGCCTCCGGAGCACTGGCCGGCGCCGCGTTCGCCGCCGCGTCGGACGGGGGCGACACCGCACCCATGCGGGAGAGGATCAGCCGTTGGCGCCTGAGCAGCCGCGGTGTCGGCTTCGACGGGTTGTGCACCCGGGGATTGACGATGGCGCCGGCCAGCAGCGCCGCCTCTTCCGCGGTCAACGAGGCGGCCGACTTGCGGAAGTGCTCGCGCGCCGCCGCCTCGGCGCCGTAGACGCCGTCGCCCCACTCGATCACGTTCAGGTAGATCTCGAGAATGCGGCGCTTGCTGAGCTGCGCTTCGAGCCGGCGCGCGATCAGCAGCTCCTTGAGCTTCCGCAGCGGGTTCTTCGACGGCGTCAGGTAGAGATTCTTCGCCAGCTGCTGGGTGATGGTGCTGCCGCCGCGCGAGAACCGCCCCTCCTCGAGGTCGCGCTGGATCGACTTGCGAAGTTCGTCCACGTCGATCCCCTCGTGGCGCCAGAAGGCCGCGTCCTCGGCGACCAGCACCGCGCGCTTGAGCGTCGCGGAGATCCGCGAGTAGCTGACCCACCGCTGCTCGCGCCGCGGCGGGTAGCCCTTGGCGCGTGCCTCGCGCGCGCGCAGCTCGATGAACGCGGTGGTCGCGGGGTTGACC
>JARKSS010000499.1 GCA_029974175.1 Vicinamibacterales bacterium | reverse complement strand
TCTCAACGGCGTCCGCCACCGCGCCCCGCTCGAGCAGCGAGGCCACCAGGCCGGTGACGCCGGCACCGAGCGACCCCATGACGCACTCGAGAATCCGCTGGTCGCCAAACTCCTCCCCTTCCGCGTTGACGGCCTCGCTCACCCCGTCGCTGAAGGCCACCAGCGTGTCGCCCGGCTGCAGCTGCAGCGTTTCCTCCTGGTAGGTGGCCGAGGGGAACAGGCCGCAGATCAGGCCGCCCGTCTCGAGACGGCGCGCGGTGCCGCCGCTCACCAGGAACGGGGGGTTGTGGCCGGCGTTGCAGTAGCGGAGGAGGCCGCCCGGCGTGAGGGCGGCCAGGAACAGCGTGACGAAGCGCGAGCCGAGCGCGCGCTGCAGCAGCACCTCGTTGACGCGCGTCAGCACTGTGGCAGGGCCGCCCGAGAAGGCCGCCTGGGCGCTCAGCACCCCCTGGATCATCGCCGTGAGAAGGGCGGCCGGCGCCCCCTTGCCCGACACGTCGGCCAGGGCAAACGCGGCGGAACCGTCGGCGCAGCGCAGGTAGTCGAAGAAGTCGCCGCCGATGGCGCGGCACGGCAGCGTCCGCCCTTCGGCCTCGAAGTAGTTGGTTGACCACGACGGCGGCGGCAGCAGCGCCTGCTGGATCTCGGCGGCGATCCGCATCTCCTGCTCCATGCGGGCCTTCTCCACCGCCTCGCGGTACAGGCGCGCGTTCTCGATGGCCACCGCCGCCTCGGTGGCCAGCGTTTCCATCCCGCTGCGCACGGCGCCCGACACCAGCGTGCCCCGCTCGCGGCTGTCGAGGTAGAGCACGCCAATCCGGCGCTCCTCTGCAGACGACTCGGGCGCGTCGGCAAGACGTACGAGCTTCAGGGGAGTGCAGAAGACGTGGCGGATGCCCAGCGCGACCGTGCCGGTGTGGGCCGCCGGCAGGTTCCCGTCGAGCAGGTCGGCCACCATCCGGAACTCCCCCTCGCGAAACACCGCCTCGGGGATCTTCCGGCTCGTCTCGAACGTGCGCCCGGGCAGCGTCACCCGGCCCCGGGCCCGCGCGAGCTTGAACTCGAGCCGGCCCGCCGGGTCGGCCAGCATGATGAAGCCGCGCTCGGCCCCGCTCATTTCGATGGCCGAATCGAGGACCATCGCCAGCACCTCGTCGAGCACCCGGGCCGACCCGAGCGCGCGCAGCCCCTCGAGCAGCGTGGCCACCTGCCGGAAGTCGCCACCCATCGACGAGGGGTGCTCGGTGGAACTCCACGACCGCGTGCGACCGCCGTCGTCCTCGTCGTACTTCATCTCGACGCCGCCCGACTGCCCAAGCCGGATCAGGTCGCCCGGGTGAAGCACCTGCTCGCTCACCCGCTCGCCGTTCACGAAGGTGCCGAAGCGCGACCCCCGGTCGCGGATCCACACCTCGTCCCCCCGGCGCACCAGCTCGGCGTGCTCGCGCGAGATGTCCGACCCGGTCAGCCGCAGGTCGTTGCCGACACGGCGGCCGAGCGTGAACACCTCCTTGTCGATCGGGACGACCCGCCGGCCAAGGGCGTCCTTGATCTCGAGCCGTGACTCGGGCATCTGGCCTCCGTGGGGTTCCCTCCCACTCTACACGACGCCCGGCCTGTTTCCTGCAAGCGGAAATCTGAATCCTATGAACATGCAGGTCAACGGCCTCCACCACGTCACCGCCATCGCAGGCGACGCCCAGCAGAATCTCGACTTCTACGCCGACGTGCTGGGCATGCGGCTGGTCAAGCGCAGCGTCAACCAGGACGATCCCGGGACCTACCACCTCTTCTATGCCGACGCGGCAGGAAGCCCGGGCTCGGACCTGACCTTCTTCCCGTGGCCGCAACTGGCCCCGCCCCGTCCCGGGCACGGGCTGGCGCTGGAGGTCGGCCTCGAGGTCCCGCCCGGCAGCCTCGACTTCTGGGAGGCGCGGCTTCGCCGCTTCGGGGTCCGCGTGGCCGCGCGCGAGCGCCGGTTCGGCGAGGTCGTACTGCCGCTCGAAGATCCGCACGGCCTCCGTCTCGCTCTCGTCGAAGCGGCAGCGCCGAGGCGGTTCGAGGCGTGGGACGGCAGTCCCGTTCCGGCCGAACGCCAGGTTCGAGGCCTCTACGGGGCGCGGATCGGCGAGCGTGAAACGGCGCCGACCACGGCGTTCCTCGAGCGTGCGCTGGGAATGCAGCGGCTGGCCGCGGAGGACGGGTGGGAGCGGTACGGCGTGCCGGGCACCGCCGGCGTCCTGGACCTGCGGGCGATGCCCGACGCCAGGCGAGGCGCCTGGGGCGTCGGCGCCGTGCATCACCTGGCCTGGCGGGTGGACGACGACACGCACCAGGCCGAGATGCGAAGCCGCGCCCAGGCGGCCGGGGCGGTGCCCACGCCGGTCATCGATCGGTTCTGGTTCAAGTCGGTGTACTTCAAGGAACCGGGCGGGGTGTTGTTCGAGCTGGCCACCGACGGCCCCGGGTTCGCGGTTGACGAGGATGCGGCGCACCTGGGCGAGTCGCTGGTGCTGCCTCCCTGGCTCGAGCGTCAGCGTGCCGCGATCGAGGCGGCGCTGCCTCCACTGAAGATGCCGGTCGGGACCGCGAGAGAGGCGTATCGAGAGATGTAGTTCAGGCCGCGTCTTTCAGCGGCGTGCTAAAGCGTTCGCCTTTTCTCCTTCTGCGCGTTCATGGCTCATTTCACGGCCTGCTCCTCGACGGCCGGTTCGTATTCCCGCACCTTCTCCTTCCCGTAGAGCACGCGGAGCGCCCCCTTGGCCAGGGCCACCAGCTCGTTCTCGCCGGGATACACCGTGATCCCGCACGGCAGGCCCGACAGGTAGCGCGTGAGCCGATCGACGAGCGCGGTCGAGCGCGCCATCCCGCCCGTCAGGATGATCCGGTCGAGGCGTTCGCCTTCGAACGCCGGCAGCAGCGCGGCCGCCGCCTTCGCCACCTGGTAGGCCAGCGCGTCGAAGACGACTGACGCCTCCTCGTCTCCTTCGGCCATCCGCCGTTCGACCTCGCGCAGGTCTGAGGTGCCGACCAGGCTGACCAGCCCGCCACCTCCTTTGATGAGCCGCTTGATCTCGGCGTGGGTGTACTTCCCTGAGAAGCACAGGTCGACGAGCTGCCCCTGCGGCAGGGTACCCGACCGTTCAGCGCTGAAGGGGCCCTCGCCGTCGAGGGCGTTGTTGACATCGATGTAGCGTCCCCGCCGGTGCGCCCCAATCGAGATGCCGCCGCCCAGGTGACACACGATCACGTTGACCTTTTCGTAGAAGGTCTCGCTTTCCTGCGCGAACCGGCGGGCCGAGGCCACCTGGTTGAGCGCGTGGCTGATGACCCGGCGCCGGATCTCTCTCACCCCGGTGATCTTCACGCGATCGGCCACCTCGTCCACCACGACCGGATCGACGATGAAGGCCGGCTTGCCCGCCGGTGCCGCCAGCTCGTGGGCGATGATCGCCCCGAGGTTCGAGGCGTGGTCGCCGTTGGCACCCGCGCGCAGGTCCTCGAGGATCGCCTCCCCCACCCGGTAGGTACCGTGGGGGATCGGGCGCAGCAGCCCGCCGCGGCCGCACACTGCGTCGAAGGCCTCGATCGGCAGCCCCCACTCCGCGAGCCGCCCGAGCACCGCCTCCTTGCGCATCCCGTATTGCTCGGTGATGCGGCGGCCCGCAAACGGCGCCAGCGCTTCCGGGGGATGCTTGATCTCGGCCGCCCGCACTTCCTGGTCGCCCTCGTAGACCGCGATCTTCGTCGAGGTGGAACCGGGGTTCAGCACCAGTACCCGGTAACGGCGGAAGAAGGTGTCACGCGGCGTTCGCGTCCACCGCCCGTCCCGCTGCAGGCGCAGCACCGTTGCCTTGATGGCGAGGCGGATGTCCTCGGGCGTCGAGTCCATCGCCAGGTCCACGCCGCGGAACGCGACGCCGAAGATCACCGGGAACTTCTTTGCCTCGGGGAAGCGGGCCGCGTAGAGATGGTAGAGAAGGTTCCCCGTCTCGAGGTTCGGGCAGATGATCACGTTGGTCGCGCCGCCCAACCCCTGCGCGCCGTACAGCTCGGCCGACCGCTTCGAGATGGCGGCGCTGAACTTCACCTCGCCGACGATGCGGATGCTGCGGTAGCGGCTGCCGGCCTGGATGCGCCGCTCCAGCAGCGCCGGCACCAGCTCGAGCGCGCGGCGCACGGTCTCGGGCGACGGCCCCTCGTCCGAGCCCTTGTGCGAGTACGACACGAGCGCGCCCTGGATCTCGGGCAGCACCTCCTCGGGGATCAGGTCGCGCGCCACCGCGCAGGTGCCGACGGCCACCTCCGCGAGGATCTCGGGCGTCATCACCGCGTTCACGCCCACGTCGCCGAAGACCACGATGTTGTGCGGGAAGTGGCCCAGGGGGAAGTCGTCGGGCAGCACGAAGAGGCCGACCTGGCAGACGACCGGGCGGTTGGCCAGCAGGCTCAGCATCGGCCGGAAGTAAGTGCGCGGGCTGTGGACCGCCCCGCCCACCACCACGTCGGCGTGCCCGCGCCTCACCGCGTAGATGCCGAAGATGCCGGGCCGCGACACCGCCAGCCGCGCGCCGGCCATGTCGTGCGCCTCGCAGCCGTGCGGGTGATGCGCCAGGCACTCGGCGGCGAACTCGTTGACCAGGTCGGGACGCTCGGCGATGTCCACGAACGCGCACTCGCTGAGGCTGTACTCCACCCGCGACGGGTCGAGGTGCCCGAGGTGACGGGCGGCGGCGGCCCGCACGTCGGCCTCGCTGGCCAGGAGCACCGGCTTGATGTAGCGCGTCAGGAAGCAGACGGCCTCGAGGATCCGTCCGTCGAGCGGCTCGGTGAGCACGACGACCGGGCGGTCCTTCTGCGCCGCGAGCAGCTGCTGGTCGAACGAGGCTTCGATGTTGAACATGCTGGGGTGGTTGGGGGGCGGGAGAGATGGTACTACAGCTCGCCCCGGCGAAGCCGGCGATACAGCTCCAGCGCGTCGTGGACGATCCGGAGCGCGTCGGCCGGGCCGAGCAGGTCCTCGACGACGACCTCCTTGTGCTCGAGCCGCTTGTAGTCCTCGAAGAAGCGCTGCATCTCGCGCAGTACGTGGGTGGGCAGCTGCGCCTGGTCGGTGTAGTCGGAGAAGGCCGGGTCGTGCACGCTGACGGCGACGATCTTGTCGTCGATCCCCTTCTCGTCGCGCATCCGCATCACGCCGATGGCGCGCGCGTCCACCAGCGTCAGCGGGTGCACCGGCTCCTGCCCGAGCACCAGCGCGTCGAGCGGGTCGCCGTCATCGCAGTAGGTGCGGGGGATGAAGCCGTAGTTGGCCGGGTAGTGCACCGCGCTGAAGAGCACGCGGTCGAGCCGCAGGAGGCCCGTCTCCTTGTCGAGCTCGTACTTGTTCTTGCTGCCCTTGGGAACCTCGATCACGACCGGGAACGAGCGCTGCACCGAGTGCTCGTCCAGGTAACAGTCGTGCCAGGGGTGCATGGTCAGCCGCGCGCGGCCAGGCGCCCGCTGCGACCGAGCAGGCGCCCGACGGCCTCGACGAGCCGATCGGGCAGGCAGGGCTTGAGCAGCACCTCGTCGCAGCCGGCGCTCCGCGCCCGCTCGTCGGTGCCGTTCCAGGCCTGGCCGCTCACCGCCAGGATCGGGATGGTGCGCGTGGACGGATCCGAGCGCAGCCGCGCGCACAGCTCGACGCCGTCCATCACGGGCATGGCCAGATCCGTGACCACGATGTCGGGCGGATCCTCGGCGGCCACCTCGAGCGCGGTGCGCCCGTTCTCGGCTGGCAAGACCCGAAAGCCGAACGTCTCGAGGATCAACCCGTAGAGCGCGAGCGTGTCGCGGTCGTCGTCAACGAGCAGAACCGTACCTTCAGGCATGCCTCCGTGGCTCCGGGACGCGCGGCGAATCGGATGTGACGAAGGCCGCATTTTATACCGGGAAGCGCGCAGATCAAGTCACCTGATCTCGGTCATGCACGATCGAGTCCGGACCTTTGGGGTCTGCTATCC
>JARKSS010000497.1 GCA_029974175.1 Vicinamibacterales bacterium | reverse complement strand
GCCGACGAGTTCGGGACGGAGATCAAGGCGGCGCTGAAGAAGGTCCTGCCCGAGGACTTCTACCGGGACCTGTTCGCGGTGGAGGCCGACAATCAGCGGGCTGTTTCGCAGGCGGGCCAGCAGGCCGGTGCGACCTGGTCGGAGAACGCCGCCGCTGGCCTCGCGCAGACGAAGCCGCAGATCAGCCAGGAGATCGTCGACGCGCTGATCATGGACCCCGAGCGCGAAGGCGAGGTGATCAAGTCCTTCAGCGACTTCCTGAAGAACCTTAAGAACCTCTTCAAGGAGAACCCGATCGGCTTCGTGGGCGGGCTCCTCGGCCTGGGCGGCGGGGGTGGCGCGGCCTTCGCGACCGGTGGCGAGGTGCTCTCGCCGGAGCACTACCAGCGCTCCGCGAAGGGCTACGCACGCGGCGGGCGCCCGAGCTGGGTCCCGGCCTCCGACACGATCCCCGCCTGGCTCACGCCCGGCGAGTTCGTCCAACCGCTCGGTGCTGTGCGCCGCCATGGCGTGCGGTTCATGGAGGCGCTGCGCCGCGGCCTGATCGACCCGGCGGCCACCGACGCGCTCATGGGTCGCCTGGCCCCGCAGGCACCGGCCCCTCCGGCGGTGCCGGCCTTCGCCGCGGGCGGCCCGGTGGGTGCCTCCAGCGGCGGCGCGAGCAGCGGCCCGACTCCCGCGGTGATCGTGTCCAACCGCTCCACCGCCCAGGCCCTGCTGCACGGCGGCCTGCGGGAGGAGCTCATGCGGGACATGCAGTCGAACCCCACCTATCGGGCGGCCCTGGGGCTCTGAGCCGTGACCGCCACCTACGACCTCTTCCTGCACAACTGGGCCAGCTCGGTCGTCGTGTCGACCAGCTGGCGCACGCTCGTCAACGAGGCGGGCAACATGGCGGAGGAGCGGATCCAGCTGTGGAGCCGGCCCTCGCGCCTGCTGAAGGTGCGCTGGTCGTCGATCGGTCGGGCCGAGGCCCAGCGGATCCTGCAGCACGTTCTGCGCGCCGGGACGAACAGCATCCGCGTGCCGATCTACTCCGACGTGGCGGTCACGACCGCGAGCAGCTCGAGCACGACGATCAACTGCCCCACCGCGACGCGCCGGTTCGCGGTGGGCGCGCGCGTCGTGATCGCCTCGCTCTCGGGTGGCCGGATCGGCTCGTTCGAGTGGGGGGTGATCTCAGCCGTCGGGGGCAGTTCTCTGACCCTCTCCGGCTCCCTGGCCGGCACCTTCCCCGCCGGATCGCTGGTCTTCCCCGTGATCGTGGCCCAGGCGCTCCTCGGCGCCGACGTGCCCTTCCCGACCGCGCAGATCGCTGACCTGGAGATCGCCTTCCGTGAGGTCCTCGACTCGTCGGCGATCGGGCCCCTGACCGACGGGCTGGGCGACTGGCCGACCGGGACGCAGACCGAGAGCGTGGACGGCGGCACGGCCTACCCGATCCTCACGATCCCGCCCGACTGGGGCAGCTCGGTCACAGCTGGGTTCTTTCGCCCCGGCCAGTCCTACGAGCTCGGTCGTGGGTTTGGCGTCTATGGGCAGGGAACGAGAGGCTTGCTCCGCTGGGCGTGCGAGTTCCTGATCAGCGGGCGCGC
>JARKSS010000487.1 GCA_029974175.1 Vicinamibacterales bacterium | reverse complement strand
GGACGAGCCGGCCGCCGGCGTCCACGTGTTCGTCACCCCGTTCGGGCGGGCGCAGCCGGCCACCCACTTCTTCTACGAGCCGCGGGCGAACGCCTGGTGGGTCGACCAGTTCGCGTACGCCCCGCATAACCCGATGTGCTGCCTCCAGTTCTGGGGCAACACCGTCCGGCAGCGGCTGCTCCTGATCGGGTCGTGGGACGGCACGGTGCGGGCGTGGGACCCGGACGCCACGACGGACAACGGGGTGGACATCGCCTCCGACGTCCTGATCGGGCCGCTGCTGTCGGCGACGTTCGACGAGCTGATGCTGAAGGAAATGCAGGCGGTCCTCGGGCTCGTCACCAGCTCCCTCCGGTGGGACGTGTACGCGGGCGAGACCGCCGAGGGGGCGCTCGCCCGGGGCTCGGTGGCGGGCGGGGTGTTCGAGTCCGGCCGCAGCTTCACCGACCCGGTGCGGGTGTCCGGGTACGCGATCTACGTGCGGCTCCGGACGAACCGCCCGTGGGCGGCCGAGGCCCTGCGTGTTAAACTCATGACGCTCGGGCCGAGCCGGGCGCGGAACCAGCTTCTGTGACGCTCGCACGGGCGTTACTGGATTTGCGACCACACACGGGGGTTTGAACGTGGCCATTCAGGGGAATCTTCCGTTCGGCGGCGGCGGGGCCGGGGCGATGGCCGGGCCGGGCGGGTTGCAGGCAGCCTACGCGAGCGCGTACAACTCCGCGCTCGACATGAACAAGGCGAACTACCAGAACATCCTCGGCGGGTACCAGCAACTGACCGCCGCCCAGGAGGTCGACCAGCGGGGCATCACGCCGGGGTATGCCGAGCTCATGAACGGCGTCCTGACCGGCATCGACTCGATCGGCGGCTCGCAGCGGCAGGCGATCGCCGACCAGTACGCGAAGGCGAGCGGGGCGGCGACCCAGCAACTCATCAACTCGGGGCTGTCGAACTCGACGGTCGCGAGCAGCGTGCAGCGGGGGCTCACGCTCGACCGGGCGAAGGCCGAGAACGACCTGGCCGACCGGCTCGCCGGGACTAAGGCCGGGTACCAGGCCCAGCTCGGGCAGGCCGGGCTGTCGTACCAGGAGCGGGCGCTCGCCGACCGGACGGGGCTCGGGCTCCAGCAGCTCGGGTGGATGAACACCGTGAGCGCCCCGTACCCGGACGCCGGCCAGTACCAAAGCCTCGCCGCCCTGTACGGGCAGATGGAGGCGTCGAAGTCGGCCGGCGGCGGGGGCGGCGCGG
>JARKSS010000431.1 GCA_029974175.1 Vicinamibacterales bacterium | reverse complement strand
CCTGGCAATCGTCGTCTACCTCAACGCGCTCGACAACCCCTTCGTCTGGGACGATCGGCGGACCGTGGTCGAGAACGCGTCGATCCGCCCCCCGCTCGATCTGCGCGCCCTCGTTCACCAGGATCTCTTCCGGCCGCTCGTCAACTTCACCTACGCCGCCAACTACGCGATGGGCGGCCTGTCGGTGACCGGCTACCACCTGTTCAGCGTCCTCCTGCACGCGCTGAACGTCGTGCTGCTGTTCGTGTTCACGCGGCGAGCCTTCGCCTCCTGGCGGAAGCCGGTCGCGACGACCTCCACGGTGGCACCGGCGTCCTTGCCTGCGAGACCGGCGAGGGCTCGAACAGCGGCCAAGGCGTTCTCGTCCGCGACGGGGAGCGCCAACTCCGCCGCCTTTGCCGCGGCCGCCATCTTTGCGGTCCACCCGTTGATGTCGCAGGCCGTGGGCTATGTCAGCGGGCGCGCCGAGGTCCTCTGCGCGGCCTTCTTCCTGACGGCCTGCCTCGCCGTGCAGGCATGGGTGAGGCGCGCCGGCGCCGCGGCGCTTGTCCTGATGGGCGTCGCATGGCTGTTCGCGCTGCTCTCGAAGGAAGTGGCGATCGCCCTCCCGGCGGTCGTGGCGGCGTACGTCGTCTTCGCTTCCGACCTCGACCGTGCCGCGCGCCGTCGCCTGGCTTACCTGGTCGCGGTGATGCTCGGCCTGATGGCCGCCGCTGGCGGCTACCGCCTCATGACGCTGGTGACGGTCGAGAACGCCGGCCAATCCCGAGTCATCGGCGGCAACGTGCTCTTGGGCCTCGACATGGTGCGGCAGTACACGCGCCTGATGGCGATCCCTGCCGGCCAGTCGATCTTCCACTCGAGCAGCTACGCGGAAGTCACCGCTCCGGGAACGGTGGTGCTCAACCTGGCATGGTTGGCGGGGCTGTGCGCGCTGGCCTGGCGTTCGCGGCCCTGGGAGCCGGTAGCGGGCTTCGGCATCGTCTGGTTCCTCGCCCTGCTGCTCCCGTCCTCGTTCCTGCTGCTGCTCGACATCGGCGAGCCGATGGCCGAGCAGCGCGTCTACCTGGCGGCTTGCGGGTTCGCAATGGCGTGCGGGGCCGTGATCGGACGCCTGGCCGGCCGGCCCCGGACCTGGCGCCTGGCGCTGGCGGGGCTCGTGGCCGTGCTCGTGCCGCTCGCGCTTCTGACGGTGGAGCGCAACAAGGTATGGGGCGACCCGGTCGCCCTCTGGTCGGAGGCCGTCGCCCGCGAGCCGCGCGTGTGGGTGCCGCACGTCGGCCTCGGCGACGTCCTGCGCGAGCGCGGAGACTACGCGGCCGCCGCCGAGGCCTACCGCGAAGCGGCGCGCCTGCAACCCGAGTCGCGCACGTTCCTGCCGCTTGCAACGTGCTTGCTGATGACGGGGCGCCTCGACGAGGCCGACGAGTACTTCGCGCGGGCCGACCAGCTGGCGCCGGGCGGCGTGGACGCTCCGGTGGGCCGCGCGCTGGTCGCCCGCCTCGCGGGCCGTCGCGACGAGGCGCGCGATCGGCTCGAGGCGGTGGTGCGGGCGCATCCCGGTGCGGTGCTGCCTCGGCGGGTCCTCGCCGAGATGTACGAGCGCGAGTACGGCGACCGGGAATCGGCGCTGCGGGTCTGCCGCGAGATCCAGGCGATGGCGCCCGAAACGCCGGGCATCGCCGAATGCGTGAGGCGGAACGGGCCGGAGGCGCAGAAGGGCAACGGGCGGTAGGGGCCAGATGACATCACCTCCTCGGATCATCGCCCTCGTCTCGGTCTACAACGAGGCCGACATCATCGCCGCCTCCGTCGATCACCTGTCAGCGCAAGGCGTAGGGGTCTACCTGCTCGACGACGGCTCGACCGACGACACGCTCTCGATCGCGCGCACCCGGCTGGGCCAGGGAATCGTCGGCATCGAAGAGCTGCCCTCCCCCGGCCCGCCTGGGGTGCCTCGGCAATTCAGCCTGTCGAGGATTCTCCGGAGGAAGGAGGAACTGGCCCGCACCCTGGACGCGGAATGGTTCATCAACCAGGACGCGGACGAGTTCCGTGAGAGCCCCTGGCCGCACCTGACCCTTGCAGCCGCCATCGGGCTCGTCGATCGCCTCGGTTGGAACGCGATCGACTTCGAGGTCCTCAATTTCGTGCCCGAAGCGGAGGAGTACCGGCCCGGCTCGGACCCCGCGCAGGCCTTCCACCGCTGCGTCCCGGGGGCGGCGTTCGACCGGGTGCAGGTGCGGTGCTGGAAGAAGCCGCCGGGCGGCGTGGACCTGGTGTCGAGCGCCGGCCACGACGTCGCGTTCGAGGGGCGCCGAGTCTTCCCGATTCGTTTCCCGATGCGTCACTACCCGATCCGCAGCGAGGCGCACGGCCGCCGCAAGGTGTTCCAGGAGCGGCGCGACCGGTTCGACCCGGCCGAGCGCTCGGCGGGGTGGCACGTGCAGTACGACGGCGTGGTGGAGGGCGAGCCGCTGATCACCCGCTGGGGACCCGCGGTCGAATTCGATCGGGACGCGGTGGCGGTCGGCCTTCAGCTGCGCCACCGGATCGTCGAGCGGCTCGTCGCCCAATCCGCGCGGCTCGCCCTCGAGGGCCAACGGCTTCGCGGCGAGATCGCCTCCCTTCGCGACGCGCTGCAGAAGGGCGACGACCGGGCACGGGCCGCAGAGGCCTCGGTGCGTCACCTCCAGGAGGAACTGGCGAGGCGGCTTGCGGAAGTGTTCGCTTCGAAGAGCTGGCGGATCACCGCGCCGCTGCGGGCGGTCTGGCGATGGCTGGGGGGACGCTGATGGGCGCGAGCCTCACAACAGCCAGCGCGCGGGTGGACGTGGCGGGCATGCTCTGGACGCTCGCCCGCACCGACTTCAAGACCCGCTACCACGGGACCGTGGGCGGCTTCATCTGGGCACTGCTGAAACCCGCTCTCATGTTCGTGGTCCTGATGTCGGTCTTCTCGTTCATCTTCGCGAGCAGCCCCAACTACCGGCTCAACCTGATCGTCGGCCTCTTCCTCTGGGACTTCTTCGCCGAAGCCACCAAGACCGGCCTCACCTCGCTGCACGCCAAGGGCTACCTGCTGGCCAAGACGCGGTTCCCTTCGTGGATCCTGGTGGTCGCTTCCGCCTCGAATGCCCTGCTGACGCTCGCCGTCTTCCTGGCGACGTTCCTCGCATACCTGGTGTTGGCGGGACGGGCCCCTGGCGCCGCCGCGGGCGCCCTGGCCCTTTTCTACCTCCTGATGTTCTTCGCCATCACGGTCGGCATTTCCCTGGCCGGCAGCGTGCTGTTCCTGCGGTACCGCGACCTCAACCAGGTCTGGGACGTCGCAATCCAGGCGGGGTTCTTCGTGGCCCCGATCATCTACCCGCTCGAGATCCTCCCCGAGCGCTTCCACTTCTGGCTCTACCTGTGGCCGCCGACGCCGGTGATCCAGTTCTGCCGTGCAGTGCTGGTGGACGGCGTGCTTCCCACGGCGAGGGCGAACCTGCTGCTCGCGGGGATGACCGCGGTCATCCTGGCGGTCGGGGTCCTGGTGTTCCGGGGCCAGGTGGCCGACGCCACGGAGAAGCTCTAGTGGCGCTCATCGAGGCGCGGAGCCTGGCGAAGTCGTTCCGGATCCCGAGCGACCGGCGGGAGACGGTGCGCGAGCACCTTTTCAACGCGTTCCGGCCGCGAACCTTCGAGCGCCTCGATGTCCTGCGCTCGGTGACCTTCGACGTGCAGCAGGGCGAGACGCTGGGAATCATGGGCCGCAACGGATCAGGCAAGAGCACGCTGCTCAAGATCCTGTGCGGCATCTACCGGGCCGACCGGGGCAGTCTCCGGGTCGGCGCCCCGATTACACCGATCCTGGAGCTGGGCCTCGGCTGGAACCCCGAGCTGGACGGCATCGACAACATCCTGCTGCTCGGCACCGCGATGGGGCTGCGCCTCCGCGAGGCGAAGGACGCGGTGGACGAGATCCTCGCCTTCGCCGGCCTCGACCGCTTCGCCAACGTCCCGCTGAAGCACTACTCGAGCGGCATGGCATCCAGGCTGGCCTACTCGGTCGCCTTCAAGACCGTGCGCGAGGTCCTGGTGCTCGACGAGATCTTCGCCGTCGGTGACGCCGAATTCCGGGAGCGATGCGAGGCGCGGTACCGCGAGCTGAGCGCGAAGGGTCACACCATCGTGCTCGTGTCCCACGACCCGCGGGTGATTTCGACCTTCTGCAGCCGCGCCTTGCTGCTGGACGAGGGCCGCGTGGCCTTCGAGGGCCGCGGCACCGACGTGGTGGGAGAGTACAGCCGCCGCGCGCTTACGGCCTCGGCCGGTCCGGCACGCGCGTGAGCACCGTGAACTCGCCCGAGCGCGACCGCCGGTACCGTTCCGGAGGGCAGGCCGCGTCGAGGGCCTCGGCACAGCCCGGCCGAAGCCAGTCGTGGAGTTCGACCGCCAGGTTGTCCACCCGGTGAAGCCAGTTCCCGGAGGCCGCCAGCACCTCCGCTTCCGCCCCCTCGATGTTCATCTTCAACAGCGCCATGCGCCGCGTCCCGTACTGAGCGAGCAGTGCGTCCATGGTGATGGCCTCGACCGATGCCGCGCCGGCCTCACCTCCAGCACCGGCCGTCGAACGTGCAGGCTCGAAGCGAAACGTCCAGGTGTCAGATTCGGGGTTGGCGAGGGACAGCCGCGCCGGTTCGTGCCACAAGGCGGCGTTGAGCGGCCGGACGCTCGGGAACGGTGCGGTATTCGCTCGAAGGAGCTCGAAGTTCGACGGCTCCGGTTCCAGGGCGACGATGGTGGCCCGGGGATACCGGAGCGCGAAGAAGACCGTGGTCAGCCCGGCGTGGGCGCCCGCGTCCACGATCAGGCCCGCCTCTTCGCATTCGACGTCGAACTTGCAGTGCTCCTGGAAGAACACTTCCTCGAATACCACCGTGTCCGCCGTTCCCCGCCGCACGAGGACCTCGTGCCGCGAGCCTGGAACGGGAAGCCGGACGAGTGGGGTTGAATCGCCCAGGGAACGAAGGTACTCGCGTCCCGCGCGAAGAACGCCGAATCGCCGGACCGCCCAGCGCAAGAACTCGCGGTCCCGCCCGCGGACGAGCGCTCTGAACACCCCCGCTTGCTGCACGGATCGGACCTCCAGCCGGTGTGGCCCGGGCCGTGCCAGTCTACAGCAGCGTAACGGTGCTGTGCCGCGCGGACGATCTGCTACGATGTCGCAGCGTCTGCACCTCGAGGCCATCGCGGTGAACCCGCCCAGCATCTCGGTCATCATCCCGTGCTTCAACCTCGGCCAGTACCTCGACGAGGCGGTCGAGAGCGTCCTCGCACAGACGCGGCAGGACTTCGAGATCCTGATCGTGGACGACGGCTCCACCGATCCCGAGACCCAGCACCTGCTCGCCAGCTACGCCCGGCCGAAAACGAGGGTCTGGCGAACCGCGAACCGCGGGCTCGCGGCCGCCCGCAATTTCCTCATCGAGCGAGCGACCGGGACGTTCCTGTGCGCACTCGATGCCGATGACAGGCTCCACCCCCGTTACTTCGAACGGGCGCTGGATGCCTTCGCGTCCGACCCGGGGCTGACCTTCGTCTCGAGCTGGGTCCAGATGTTCGGCGAGGAGGACGGCGTGTGGCGGCGCGACCGGTGCGATCTCCCGGCGCTGCTCGCAGAGGACACGGTGATGACGGCGGCGGTGGTGCGAAGGGACGCCGTCGCCGCGCTCGGCGGGTACGACGAAGGGATGCCTCACCAGGGCGACGAGGACTGGGACCTCTGGATCCGCCTGGCGCGGGCCGGCTGCCGCGGGACCATCCTGCCCGAGACCCTGTTCTTCTACCGCAGGCGCGCGGGGTCGATGAGCACACGCTGCACGAGTGGCCAGGTCCACCTCGACCTGGTGCGCTACCTGGTGCGCAAGCACGCCGACGCCTATCGCGAGCACCTGCGCGAGGTCCTCCTTGCCCAGGATCGGCGCATCGCGGCCCTGCTTCGAGCCACCGATGCCCTCGAGCGCGAGCGGGACGGCCAGCTGAAGGCGACGCGGGCCGCCCTCGAGGCGGAGCTGGATCGCCTGAGCGGCAGGCTGGCCGAGGCGTCGCGGCGCCGCCAGGAGCTCTCGGCCCTGCAGGAGGAATGCGAGCGGCTCCGCGGCGAGGTGGCGGCCCTTCGAGGCTCGCTCACCTGGCGGCTCACGGCGCCTGCACGCGCCGCCTGCGACCTGATTGCAGCCCCGTTCCGGCGGAGCCGTCCATGACGCCCGCACCGGTTGCCGTCGTCATCACCTGCTTCAACCTGGGCCGCACGCTCAGAGAAGCCGCCGACAGCGTCCTCGGGCAGACCCGTCCGCCGGCAGAGCGGCTGATCGTGGATGACGGCTCGGACGACCTCTACACGCTGCAGGAGGAGGCGAAGCTCCAGGACGAGGGCTGGCGGATACTCCGCACGCCGAATCGCGGCGTCTCGGCCGCACGAAACGCAGGCGTGCGCGCCACCTCGTCTCCGTGGCTGGTGCTGCTGGACGCCGACGACGTGCTCGAGCCGTCGTACCTGGAACGGATGCTGGCCCGGGTCGAAGAGGACCCGGGGCTCGATTTCGTCTCGTGCTCGATGCGGGCGTTCGGCGCGTCGGCCTACGTGTGGCGCCCGCCCGATCCCGGCATTCCCGCCTCGTGCATCTGGGGTGTCGTCCACAACTCCTCCCTCTTTTCCCGAAGGATCTGGGAGGTGGTGGGCGGTTTCGACGAGACACCCGCCGGTCCCGAGCGCGAATCGGACTTCTGGATGACCGCCCTGGAGCATGGCTTCCGGGGCGCGGTCATCGACGAACCGCTGCTGCGGTACCGCGTTCGAGAAGCCTCGCTGTATCACCAGGCGATTGACGCGGCCGCGCACGAGCGGCTGATGGAAGCGTTCTACCGCAAGCACTGGGACGCGGTGAGCCGTCACGCCGAGGAGATGCTGGTTGGCAAGGAGGCCTTCCTGCTCTCGCTGAACGACCACCTGGCTCACGTGTCGAGGGAGATCGACCAGCTGCGTGGAGAGGTGGACCGGCTGCGGTCGCGGACTGCCGGCTCGGTGGCGGACCTGCAGCGGCTCGGCGAGCCGTCCTTCGACCTGGGCGAGGCGCGCCGCACCGCACCTCTCAGCGCGAGGTGGGGCCTCGAGCGGGGGACTCCGATCGACCGGGTGTACATCGAGCAGTTCCTCGAGCGGCACAAGGGGGACATCCGCGGGACGGTACTCGAAGTCAAGGACCCCGGCTACACCCGCCGGTTCGGCGGCGAGGCGGTCACCACCTGCGACGTCATCGACATCGACCCGCTGAACGCGCAGGCCACCATCCACGCCGACCTGTCCCGCGCCGACACCATCCCGGGCGACAAGTACGACGCGTTCGTCCTCACGCAGACACTGGGCCTCATCTACGACGTCCGCGCCGCGCTCCAGCACGCCTTCCGGATCCTGAAGCCCGGCGGCGTGCTGCTGTGCACGGCGCCGGCCGCCGGACGCCTCTCGCACGAAGACCGGGGCCTGGATGGCGATTACTGGCGGTTCACCGAAGCCTCGCTGCGCCGGCTCTTCGCGGAGGTCTTCCCGGTGGACGCGTTCGAGATCACCGGGTTCGGGAACGTGCTCGCCGACGCCGCGTTCCTGTACGGCCTGGCCGGCCACGAGCTGTCCCCCGCCGAGCTGGCCGCATCCGACCCGTATCTTCCGCTCGTCTACGGAGTCCGCGCGGTGAAGCCGCGCGCGGCCGCCGGAGCCGGTGTGCGAACGACCGCCGCGGTGGCAGGCACCACCAGGGAGGTGAAAGCGACGACAGGCCCGCACCTCCGGACGCTGAACGGGCGCGCCGTGATCCTCGCCTACCACCGCGTCTCGCCGGCGGGGGACGCCGCGCCGCGCTCCATTCCGGCGCCGGTCTTTCGCGCGCAGATGGCCTACCTCCGCAAGCACTGCCGGCCGATGCCCCTCGTGCAGCTTGCAGACGCCGTTCGCGACGCAGACGTGCCCGACCGGGCGGTCGCCGTCACGTTCGATGACGGGTACCTCGACCTGCTGACCGAGGCCGTCCCGATCCTGCTCGAGTGCGAGGTGCCGGCCACCGCCTTCGTGACCAGCGAGGGCGAGGAGCCCGGGTACGAGTTCTGGTGGGATCTAGTGGGCCGGGCCTTTGCGCCGGGCCGCGCGCTTCCGGGAGA
>JARKSS010000421.1 GCA_029974175.1 Vicinamibacterales bacterium | reverse complement strand
CGCCGGCCTGGCCGGCGCCGCCGGTTGACCAGCAGAGCCGCCCGTCGGGTTCTGGTCGTTCTCAGGCATGGAGTCTCGTGTGCGGGAAGAGGGCGCCCGCCACCCGGGCGGGCCCTAGGCCCACTCGAGCGCCCCCTGCTTCCACGCGTACGCGTAGCCGACGATGAGGATGAAGAGGAAGACGATCATCTCGATCAGGCCGAACAGCAGCAGCCGGTTCATGATGACCGCCCAGGGGAACATGAAGACCGTCTCCACGTCGAAGATGACGAACAGCATCGCCACGATGTAGTAGCGGATGCTGTAGCGGTCGCGGGCGTCGCCGGTGGTCTCGATGCCGCACTCGTAGGGCTCGAGCTTCACCTTGTTGTAGCGCTCGGGTCGCACGAGCGACGCGAACACCAGCGCGACGACGGCGAACCCGATCGCCACCATGACGAACAGGAGCACGGGAACGTAGGCTTCGAGCATCGTCGGGCCGTCCGCACCACGGCCCCCGGGGGCCATGGCTGGCGGTTCGCAGGTTCCTGTCTCTCGCGGGAATCGACTGGTAGAACTCGCTGTATATAGCACGCGGCCCGCCAGGCGGTCAAGGAAGCGCGCCCGCCAGCCGGGCTTGCGCCGAGTCAACAAGTCCAGTTGTTTCAAAGATTTGAGGGCATCCGGTGTTGACGCCTCCCAAGCCTCGTCCCTATACTGCGATCATGCCCCTTGCTCTCTCGCCCCGCCGCGCGCTGCGGCTGTTGTCGCTCGTCGCCACCGCCGCCCTCCTTGCCGTTCCCGGCCTGATGGGCCAGGAAGCGCGGGGGCCGCGCGAACGGTCGATCTACGTCACCGTGACGGGCGAGGACGGGCGCCCCGTGACCGGCCTGCCGCCCTCGGCCTTCGTCGTGCGCGAGGATGGCCGCCGCCGCGAGGTGCTGTCGGCCGCCCCGGCCACCGAGCCGGCCACGCTCGCCCTGATGGTGGACAACTCGACCGCGTCCGAGCCGTTCATCGCCGATATCCGCCGCGGCCTCGAGGCGTTGGTCGAGCGGATGGGTGGCAAGCACCCGATGGCTGTGACGACGATCGGGGATCGCCCGACGATCGTCCAGGACTACACGCTGGTCAAGGAAAGCCTGCTCAAGGGGGTGCGGCGCATCTTCCCCGTCCCCGGCAGCGCGGCGTACTTCGTCGACGGCGTGGCCGCGCTGTCGCGCGGCCTCATCGCCCGCGATTTCGAGCGCGCCTTCATCCTGGCGATCCTGACCGAGGGACCCGAGTTCAGCGATCGCCGCCACAGCGACACGCTCCCCTTGCTGCGCGAGAGCGGCGCCGCGCTCGAGGCGCTGGTCATCAACACGCCGGGAGGCCCCGACCTCGGCGACGACGCAGCCAGGAGCCGCAGCATCATCCTGGACCGGGGCACCGGGGAAACCGGCGGCGACCGCATCGACCTGCTGACCAGCATGGCGGTCGGCGACGCGCTTGCGGCCTTCGCGGCGCGCGTCGAGGGACAGTACAAGGTCATCTACGCGCGGCCTGACTCGCTCATCCCGCCCGAAAAGATCGAGGTGAGCATGGCGCGGCCCGGCCTCACCGCGCGCGGGACACCGGCCAGGGGATCCCGATGAGCGGCCCTCGCCGGGCCTTCCCCCTCGCGCTGACCGCCTCGCTCGCGCTGGCCGCCGGCCTGACGGCCCAGCAGCAGCCCGCCTTCCGCGCGGGCGTCGAGATCGTCTCGCTGACCGTGACGGTGACCGACCGGCAGGGCCGCTACGTCACCGACCTCGCCCGCGACGAGTTCGAGGTGTACGAGGACGGCGTGCACCAGGACGTCGCCTACTTCAACCGCACCAACCTCCCGATCGCGCTGTCGCTCCTGCTCGACACCAGCTCCAGCATGGAGGGGCGAATCGGCACCGCCCAGGAGGCCGCGGCGGGCTTCGCGCGGCGGCTGAGGCCCGAGGACCTCGGGGGCCTGGTCGACTTCGACACGCGGGTTGTCGTCGCGCAGCCGTTCACCAACGACGCGGCGCGGCTCGAGGAGGCGATCCGCCGGACGACCGCGGGCGGGTCGACGTCGCTGTACAACGCGATCTACATCGCCCTGAAGGAGCTGAAGAAGGTGCGGGCCCGCTCGGAGGAGGAGCTGCGCCGGCAGGCGATCGTCGTGCTCTCGGACGGCGAGGACACGAGCAGCTTGGTCTCGTACGAGGAGGTGCTCGACCTGGCGAAGCGCTCGGATACCTCGATCTACACGATCGGCCTACGCGACCCCGCCGAACCGGCGGCCAAGGGCTTCAACGAGGCCGAGTTCGTGCTCCGCGACCTGGCGCAGCAGACGGGCGGCCGCTCGTTCTTCCCCGAGCGGATCGACGACCTGGCGGCCGTGTACGACCAGATCGCCGAGGAACTGGCGAGCCAGTACGTCATCGGCTACGTATCGAAGAACAACAAGCGCGACGGCGCGTGGCGCCGCATCGTCGTGCGCGTCACCCGCCCCGACCTCACGGCGCGAACCAAGCAGGGGTACTTCGCGCCGACACCCCGCTAACCGACACGACCCACGGTTGAATCACGAAGATCACAAGATCACGAAGACGGAGGCGGAGACGACCGCGAAGGAGCCGGTCTTCGGCGGCCGTCCCCCCGGCGAAGGACCCAGCCGCCCGAAGACCGGCCTCGCGCCCGATGTGAGTGGCCCGCCGATTTGCGTCCTTTGCGTCCTTCGTGGTCGATTCCACCGTTGCGGAGCCGCCCCGGCCGTTGGCCTTTTTCGTGACCGGGGGCTGCAACCCGGTGGTAGTCTCCTGTCATGGAGAGAACGCCAACCGTCTCCATCATCGGGGCGGGTCCCGGCGACCCGTCGCTGATCTCGCTGCGAGGCCTGCGCGCGCTGGCGCAGGCCGACGTCGTCATCTACGACCACCTGGTGCACAAGCGCCTCCTGCGCCACGCCCAACCCGGCGCCGAGCGGATCGACGTGGGGCCCGCCGCTCCCCAACCGCTGGCGCAGGAAGCCATCTGCTACCTGCTGGCCGAGAAGGCGCGCGAGGGCAAGGTGGTGGCGCGCCTGAAGTGGGGCGACCCCTTCGTCTTCGACCGCGGCGGCGAGGAGGCCATCTTCCTCCACGAACAGGGCGTCCCCTTCGAGGTCATCCCCGGCATCCCCGCGGCGGTCGGCGTGC
>JARKSS010000415.1 GCA_029974175.1 Vicinamibacterales bacterium | reverse complement strand
CCGCGCGCGCTGCCGGCCACTGTTCGCGGGCCTCGTCGAGGAGCGCCCGGAACACCTTGACCGCCATCTCGTCGTACGCCTCGTAGTCGAGCCAGGCCACCTTGCGGCCGTCGCGGTCGCCCCGTACCGTGCCGAAGAAGGTGACGACCGCCCCGGCGCGGGCCGCGGGCTCGCCCGAGGTCACCTGCTGCACCACCTCCGCCGCGTCCAGCGGCGACGAACGGATGGCCGCCCGGCGATCGGACATCCTACAAGTATACCTAGGGCTCAGGGCTCACGGCTCAGGGCTCAGGGCCGGCTCAAGGCTCAGGGTTCACTCACCGCACGAAGACAAGGAAGAACTGGAACGGCAGGAAGGTCTCGCGCTTCAGCAGCCGCAGGCCCGCCTCGGCCGCGACCGCCTCGACCGCCGCCGGGTCGGGTCGCGCGCCGTCGGGGCCGGGCCCGCCGCCTCCTCGCTTGTAGTCCACGATCCCGACGCGGCCGCCTTCCTTCAGCGACCGCCGCACGTTTTCGAGAAAGAGCCGCGGGTTGCCGCTCTGGATCTCGTGGAACGTCTCCACGATGAGCACGGCGTCGAGCGCCTCGATCGGAAGGTTCGGATCGGTCGGCGTACCGTGGATCGTCACGACGTTGCGCAGGTTCTCCTTGGCCACCCGGCGCTCGATCGCTTCGAGCATCTGCGGCTGCACGTCCTGCGCGTAGACGATGCCGTTCGGACCTACCCGGCGTGCCAGCCTCACCGTGAACCACCCGCCGCCCGCGCCGACGTCGGCGACCTTCGACCCGTCCGCGATGCCGAGCGAGTCCATGATTCGCTCGGGCCGCTGCCAGATGTCCCGGTCGGGGCTTTCGAGCAGGCCCAGGTCTTCCGGCGGGAACAGGCGGCCGTGCCGCTGCTGGTTCTGCCCGGCGACCGCGGCCGGCAGGCCGGCCAGGACCGCCGCCATGGCTATCGCCACCCCGATCGCGACCCGCGCCCTGCTTCTCATTGTCCCGGCACCCCCGGCCTAGTCATTTCCTCCGGCGAAAGGATGCGATCCAGGCGCTGGCGATCGATCAGGCCGCGCTCGAGGACGAGGTCGCGGATGGGACGCCCCGTGCGCACCGACTCCTTGGCGATCTCCGCCGTGGCGGCGTACCCGATGTAGGGGCTGAGCGCGGTCGCAACGGCAGTGCTTCGGTCGAGCAGTTCGCGGCAGCGAGCCGCGTCGGCGGTCAGGCCGTCCACCGTGCGCTCGGCCAGCACCGCCATCGCCTGGCGCAGGATGGTCGTGGCGTGGAGGGCGTTCCAGGCCATCACCGGCATCATGACGTTCAGCTCGAGCTGCCCGGCCTCGGCGGCCATCGTGATCGTGGTGTCGCACCCGATCACTTGGTAGCAGACCTGGTTCACCATCTCGGGTACCGACGGGTTCACCTTGCCTGGCATGATCGAGGAGCCCGGCTGCACCGCCGGCAGCTGGATCTCTCCAAGCCCTGCGCGAGGGCCCATTCCGAGGAGCCGCAGGTCGTTCGCGATCTTCCCGACCTCGACGGCCAGGCGCCGCACCGCTCCCGAGTAGGCGAGCACGTCTCCCATGCTCTGCGTGACGCGGAACCGGTTCGCGGCCGGGCGCAGGTCGAGGCCCGTCTGCTGGCGGAGGTTCTCGATTGCGAGGCGCACGTAGTCGTCGCCGGCGTTCAGGCCGGTGCCCACGGCGGTGGCGCCGAGATTCAGCTCGCGCAGACCGTCTGCCGCGGCGGCAACACCCGCCGCCCCCGCTTCGACCGAGGCCTGGAACCCCGAGAATTCCTGGCCGAGGGTGATCGGCACCGCGTCCTGGAGGTGCGTGCGCCCCACCTTGAGGATCCCGTCGAACTCGGAGGCCTTGCGACCGAGCGAGCCGGCAAGGCGCCCGGCCGCCGCCATGAACGGCTCGTGGCCGAGCAGCAGCGCCAGGCGCGTGGCGGCCGGGAAGACGTCGTTGGTGGACTGGCCCATGTTGACGTGGTCGTTGGGGTGCACCACGTCGTACCGGCCGCGGACCCCACCCAGGATTTCCGCTGCGCGGTTGGCCAGGACCTCGTTCGCGTTCATGTTGTGCGAGGTGCCCGCCCCGGCCTGGTACACGTCCACGACGAACTGGTCGCGCCAGGACCCGGCCAGCACCTCGTCGGCCGCCGTCACGATCGCCCGCGCCTTGTCGGCGGCCAGCCGGCCCAGCGAGGCGTTGGCGCGCGCGGCCGCCTTCTTCACTTGGACGGTGGCGGTCACCAGGTCGGGGTGGGCGCGCAGGCCGCTGATCGGGAAGTTGTCCACGGCCCGCTGGGTCTGGATCCGGTAGAGCGCGTCGGCGGGAACCTGCCGCTCGCCGAGGGGGTCGCGTTCGATGCGGTAGTTCAAGGCCTGCCACCTCGCAGGCGGGGGTCCGCATCCGCGCGACAGGCCGAAGGCCTGTGGCCGTCCCGGCGCGGAAGCCGGCGTTCCCCGGGGCCGGACACACGCGAACCCTCGCCGTTTATTGGCGATATACTCTGCGTCATGTTACCAGCATTCCTCGGCAGCATGCTCGACCTCATCGTCAAGACGTCCACCGATCTGGCGCCCGACGTGCGCGCGGCGATGAAGACCGCGCTCGAGCAGGAGCCGGCGGGGACCCGATCGGCCCAGGCGCTCACGATCATCGCGCAGAACATCGACCAGGCGGCGCAGGGCGAGGGGGCGATCTGCCAGGACACCGGGATGCCCACCTTCGAGATCCACGCGCCGATCGGCCTGGACCAGGCGTGGATGACGCGCCAGATCGAGGAGGCGATCGCCGAGGCGACGCGCCGGGGAAAACTGCGCCCGAACTCCGTTGACTCGGTCACGGGGAAGAACTCGGGCAACAACCTCGGTCCCGGCACGCCGGTCGTCCATTTCACGCAGTGGGACCGGGACGAAATCGAGGTCAAGCTGCTGTTGAAGGGGGGCGGCTGCGAGAACACGAACACTCAGTACTCGTTGCCGATCGAGCTGCCGTATCTCGGTCGGGCCGATCGCACCCTCGACGGCGTGCGCAAGTGCATCCTGCACGCCGTCTGGCTGGCGCAGGGCAAGGGCTGCAGCCCGGGAGCCGTCGGCGTCTGCATCGGCGGCGACCGCGCCACCGGCTACGCCCACGCCAAGCGGCAGCTGTTCCGCCCCCTCTACGACGTGAACCCCAACCCCGCGCTCGCCGAGCTGGAAGCGTCGGTCATGACGACGGTGAACGTCCTCGGCATCGGCACGATGGGCTTCGGGGGGAGGACAACGCTCATCGGGTGCAAGGCCGGAGCGCTCAACCGACTGCCGGCGAGCTTCTTCGTGTCGGTCGCGTACGACTGCTGGGCCTTCCGGCGCCTTGGCGTGGTGCTCGACCCGCGCGATGGGTCGATCGTCCGCTGGCTCTACCGTGATCCGGCGCACCCCTCGCTGCCGATGCTCGACCAGGCCGGCTTCCAGCGCAGCGGCCGCGAGGTGGTACTGACGGCGCCTCTCTCGGAAGAGCAAGTTCGCTCGCTGAAGGTGGGCGACGTCGTCCTGCTGAACGGGATGATGTACACGGGCCGCGACGCCGTCCACAGCTACCTGATGAAGAACGATCCCCCGGTCGACCTGCGGGGTGGTGTCCTCTATCACTGCGGCCCCGTCGTGCTGAACGAGGGCGAGACGTGGAAGATGATGGCCGCCGGCCCCACCACCAGCATCCGCGAAGAGCCTTACCAGGCCGACGTCATCCGGAAGGCGGGCGTCCGGGCGGTCATCGGCAAGGGTGGCATGGGGGCGAAGACGCTGGCGGCCCTCGAGGAGTCGGGCGCGGTCTACCTGAGCGCGATAGGCGGGGCGGCCCAGTTCTACGCCCGCTGCGTGGAGCGGGTGACCGGGGTGTCGCTGCTCGACTTCGGTGTGCCCGAAGCGATGTGGCACCTGCAGGTCCGCGAGTTCCCCTGCATCGTGACCATGGACTCGCACGGGAACAGCCTGCACAAGGATGTCGAGGGGGCCTCGGCCGAAAAGCTGGCCACCCTGGCGTCTTGAGCCCGCCTCCGCCAGACGCTCGCTATGCTCGCGGCTACGGCGCGGCAGCCCTTGAGTCCTGAGCCGTGGGTCGGGCAGCGGATACGCTATACTTGTGGGGGAAGGAGACCCCCGAAAAAGACATGGCTACCATCAACGTGTCCCCCGTTGCCGCGACGAAGATCACCGAGCTGCTTGCCGAGGAGCAGAAGCAGGATTGCGGCCTGCGCGTCTTCGTGCAGGGCGGCGGCTGCTCGGGCTTCCAGTACGGGCTCATGATCGAGGAGACCCCCGGCGCGACCGATCAGGTCATCGAGTCGAACGGTGTCCGGCTCTACGTCGATCCCATCAGCGTTCGTTACCTGAACGGTGCCGAGGTGGACTTCGTGGACAACGTGGCGGGCGGCGGCTTCACCATCCGCAACCCCAACGCCGTGACGACCTGCGGGTGCGGCCAATCGTTCACGGTCGACGAGAACTGACGCTCGATCGGGCAGTTGCGGCCGCACCGGGTCGGAGACAGCCCTTACGGGCGCAACTGCCATGACCCACACTCATCCCACCCCCGACCTCGACCAGCTCAAGCCGGCGGGCACCCGCCGGTCGGGCAAGCGCGAGTTCATCGTCAACGTGTTCCTGCGGCACGAGGGCCACCTCAGCGCCGACGACCTGGTCGAGCTGATCCGCCGCGAGGACAGCCGGATCAGCCGCGCCACCGTCTACCGCGCGCTGCAGTGGATGGAGGAGGCGGGAATTGCGCGGAAGGTGGACTTCGGCGAGGGCCGCTTCCGCTTCGAGCACTCGTACCGGCACCCCCGGCACTTCCACCTGATCTGCAAGTCGTGCGGCCGGTCGTTCGAGTTCCTCAGCTCCGACATCGAGGCGTCGATCGAGGAGGTGGCCTCGGCGAGGGCCTTCACGGCCCATCAGAGCGTCGTCCAGATCTACGGCGCGTGCGAGGCGTGCCGTACGGGCCGCACGGAAGCCGCCGAGCCCGTGCCGTCCGAGGTGCTCTTCGCACGCGACGCGTTGCGCATCGCGATTGCAACCGAGCGCAGCGGCCTCGAGTTCTACTCGCGCGCCGCCGCCGTGTCGCGCAACCGCCGGGGCCGCGCCGTGTTCGAGCGCCTTGCCCGCGAGGAGCGCGAGCACCTGGAGAAACTCGAGGCCCGCTACCAGCGGCTCGTCGCCCAGGACCCGCAGCTCGAGTCGCGCCCGACGTTCCTCTTTTTCAAGGGGGCCGCCAACGGGCTGTTCGCCGCCGGTGCCGAGGACCTGGCCCGGGGCCTCGACGACCGGAAGGCGTTGATGCTCGCCGTCCGGTGCGAGCGGACCTCGCACCGCTTCTTCAGGCGCTACGCCGGGCAGTTCGAGGACACCGAGGGCCGCCGCATCTTCTTCGAGTTCGCCAACGAGGAGCGCGAGCACCTCGAGGTCCTGATCCGCGCGTACCGCGCGTTGTCGGGCCGGCGCGGCCGTGCCCGGGCGTCGAGGCGCGCCCCGACCCGGAGCCGCGCGCAGGCGTGATCGACCTCCACCTGCACACCACCGCCTCGGATGGCCGCTGCGCGCCGCGGGAGATCGCGGTTGTGGCCCGTCGCGCCGGGCTGAACGTCATCGCCGTGACCGATCACGACACGGTGGCCGGGCTTCGCGAGGCTGCCGAAGGGGCGCGGTTCGAGGGCGTCCGCCTGGTGAACGGCATCGAGATCACCGCCGTCCAGGAGGACGTGGACGTCCACCTCCTCGGCTACTTCTTCGACCCCGAGGCGCGCGACCTGGCGGTGTTTCTCGCGTCGCAGCGTGACGACCGGGTGCGCCGCCTGCGCGAGATGGCCGCGAAGCTCGCGACCCTCGGCATGCCGCTCGACGTCGATCGCCTGCTCGCCGCAGCCGGCGGTGCGGCCAGCGGCCGGGCTGTCGGGCGGCCGATGCTGGCAAGGGCCCTGGTCGAGGCCGGGTACCTCGAGAGCCGCCGCCTCGCATTCGACCTCTACCTGGCCGAGGGTCAGCCGGCCTGGGTGCCGCGCCGGGCGCCGTCGCCGGCCGAGGTCGTCGAGGTCATCCACCGGGCCGGCGGACTGGCGTCGCTCGCGCACCCGGGCCTGCTCGGGCGCGACGAGTGGATCCCGCCCCTGGCCACCTCGGGCCTCGACGCGATCGAGGTCTACTACAGCGACCACTCGCCCGAGCTGACGGTCCACTATCGAGAGCTGGCGTCTCGCGTGAAGCTCGCCATGACCGGCGGGTCCGACTATCACGGCGACCCGGCGCACGGCGCCGAACGCCCCGGAGCCTGCGTGCTGCCGACAGAGGTGTTCGAGGCGTTCGAGGCGTTGCGGCCGTTCAGGGACAGGAAGCGATGAACATCACCTTTGCCCCCGAGGCTCGCGAAGCGGTGCGGGCCTGGCTCGCGCGCGACCCATCGAAGCCCGCGCTGCGGCTGTTCTTCGCCGGCGGCTGCGGCGCCCTTGGCTACCAGCTCACCGCCGCGGCTCCAGAGCCCCGCCCCGGCGAGCTGGAGCTCGAAGTGGACGGGATCACGGTGTACGCCGACTTCAAGTCGGCAACCGATCTCGATGGCCTCCGCATCGAACTCGGCGAGTCGCCCGACGACATCGTCCTGGTGCACGACTCCTGCCTGGTCGGCGGGATGTGCTGAGAGCTGGATTGGGATTCCTCGAGTTGCACGGCATCGTGAAGGCCTACGGCGGTCTGCGGCCGTTCCGGCTGCAGCGGCTCGAGGTGGTGCGGGGCGAGGTGGTTGTCCTCAAGGGTCTCGACGCGGCGCAGGCCGCCGTGCTGGTCGACCTGTTGACCGGCGCCACGCTGCCCGACCAGGGGGACGTGCTCGTCGGCGGCCGCAACACGCGGACGATCGAGAGCCAGGAGGCGTGGGTGGCGTTCCTCCAGCCGTTCGGCCTGGCCGGTGAGAGGGTCGTCCTGCTACCCGAGCTGACACTGGTTCAGAACCTCGCGATTCCCCTGACCCTCTCCGTCGACCCAATCCCGGCGTCGATACGCCCCGTCGTCGCCGGCCTGGCGGCCGAGGCCGGCCTCCCGGCGGACCGCCTCGAGGCGGCCGCGGCCGGCGCCAGCCCGGCGGAGCGGGCGCG
>JARKSS010000411.1 GCA_029974175.1 Vicinamibacterales bacterium | reverse complement strand
GGGGCTGATCTCGAGCGCGCCGAGGCCGTCGAGCGGCGGCAGGGCGATCGCGTAGAACGCTGTCGGGTCGGCGAACGACATCAAGGTCTCGGAGTAGGTGAACTGCTCCACCGAGACGATCGACATCTCGGCGGCCACGCGCAGGTAGGCCGAGAGCGCCGCCCCGGCGTTGCGGGCAAAGCGATCGTGCAGGAAGTGGATCGACCGGATCTGCTCCTTCGAGACGCGGTCCGGGCGCCGGAAGTTGTAGGCGACGGCGGCCGGTTCGGCCTTGTCGCCCCGCGCGGGCGTCGCTGCCTGGATGGCACGGGCCGACCCGAGCAGCGCGTCCACTTCCTCCTGCGACAGGATTCGAGCCATCTCAGTGCTCCCTGGGTGGCGCGAGTGCCTCGCGCATGCTCGTGCGCAGGCGCGAGAGCGCCAGCGAGCGGAGCTGCGAGATCCGCGACTCGGTCACGCCGAGCACCTGCCCGATCTCGGCCAGCGTCAGCTCCTCCTCGTAGTAGAGCGCCAGGATCTGGCGCTCGCGCTCGGGCAGCTCGGCGAGCGCCTTCGCGAGCAACTGCGCGAGCTCGCGGCGCTCCAGCCGGAGGTCGGGCCCCTCTTCGGGGTCGATGCACAGGTCGAGGAGCTGCCTCCCGTCGCAGGTCTCGACCTGCCGGATCGTCCCGAGCTCGAGCGACCGCAGCTGCTCGAGCACGTCTTCGTACTGCTGCTGGGTCAGGCCCATCGCCTCGGCCACCTGCGGCTCGTCGGGTTCGCGCCCGAGCTCGCGCCGCAGGAGGCTCACCGCGGTGTCGAGGCGCCGGCGCAGCTGCCGCAGCGACCGGGGCGCCCAGTCCAGGTCGCGCAGCGCGTCGAGCATCGCCCCCTTCAGGCGGCGCCGGGCGAAGGCCTCGAAAGGAACGCCGGTCGCCGGCCGGTACCGCCGGGCCGCCTCGATCAGGCCGACCATCCCGACGCTGATGAGATCGGTGACCTCCACCTGGGCCGGGAGGCGCTGCGCCAGCCTGTGCGCAAGCGCCTTGACCAGCGGCACGTGCTGCAGCACCAGCTGGTTCTGGTCTGGCTCGTACGCCGTGGCGGCCGCGCGCGCTGTGGCTGTCACGCGCACCGTGGCACCTCCCCGGAACACGCGCCCTCGAAGAAGACCGCCATGGGGTGGGTCCGGAAGCCGGGCCCGTCCGTGGGACAGCTTCGGCCGAGGCGGGCGGCCAGCAGCCTGAAGCAACGGCTGGCCGGCGAATGGGGGCTGACATCGACGATGCTCCGCTGCGCGAGGACCGCCTCCCGAAGGGCGGGGTCCTCGGCCACGAACCCGTAGTCGCAGACCCGCCGCTGCAGGAAGCGGCTCGCGGCAACGCGGAGCTGCGCAAAGACCAGCGACGCATCGGAAGAATCCGACGCGCCGTTGACCAGCACGCCGATCTCCCCCGCTGCCTCGCACCTGGTCAGGACCTTGATGACCGCGTAGGCATCCACGATCGCGGCAGGCTCTCTCGAGGTCACGACGACGATCCGGTCCGAACGGACCAGCAGGTCCACCACGTTCTCCGAGATGCCCGGCGCGGTGTCGATCACCATCACGTCCACCGACCGCGTCACGGTGTCGAGCGCCTGCCCGAGGCGCTGCCACTGCCGCGCCGAGAGCGCGGTCAGCTCGCGGAGCCCGGAGCTCGCGGGCAGGATCCGGATGCCCGCCGGCCCGGGCAGCATCACGTCCTCGACCTCGTGGTCGCCCGCGAGGACGTGGCCGAGGTGGAGCACCGGGGCGAGTCCCAGGACGACGTCCACGCTGCCCAGCCCCAGATCGGCGTCCACGAGCGCCACGCGTGACCCCAGGCGGGAGAGCGCGACCGCGAGGTTGATCGAAACGCTCGTCTTGCCGACGCCTCCCTTGCCGCCGGTCACGGCAATCGTCACGGCCCGGCTGTCATCGGCCGGCCTGGCACCATCGAGCGTCATTGGATGGTCTCCACGGCGGGGGTCGTCGTCCCCCCGATCACGCAGGCCGCGAACAGGGACCCTGTGGCCGCGCGCAGGTCGTCGGGCACGCGCTGGCCGTCGGCGAGATACGACACGGGGATCGCCCGCTCGCGCAGCAGGCCGACGAGCGGCGCCAGCGAGTTGGTCTGATCGATCTTCGTGAGCACGACGCGCGTGGGGCGCGCCGCGCGGTAGCCGTCGAAGATGCGCTCGGCGTCCGACGGTGTCGTCCCGGCGGGAAGCACGAGGTGCGTCCGGACGTCGGGCCGCGAGGCGAGGACGTCGAAGAGGGCCGCGCTCGCTTCCGGGGGGCGGCCCGCGGTGTCCACCAGGATCGGCGCGCGAGCCGAGTCGATCGCCCGCGCCACGTCATCCGGCGTCCTGGCCACCATGAAGCGGCCGCCGATGATGTCGGCGTAGAGGCGAAGCTGCTCGACGGCGCCCACCCGGAAGCCGTCCGCGGCCACCAGGCCGAGTCGCTGGCGCCGGCGCACGCGCGCCAGCGCCGCGATCTTCGCCACCGTCGTCGTCTTGCCCGCGCCCGGCGGGCCGACGAACGCCTCCACTCGCGCCGGCGCCTCCTCCCCCACGGTCATCTTCTCGAGCAGGACGGCCAGCGCACGTTCCAGCGCGATCGAGGAGGCGCTCCGGCGCCAGCTGACGGGCAGCGAGGCGTAGACGTCCTCGGCCAGCGCGCGGTCGAGGCCGCTCGCGCACAGCCTCGCGACCACGGCGTGTTTGGTCCCCACCGGGTCGGTCTCGTGACGGCGTGGCACCCCCGGGGGTCGGACTGCCGACACCGGCGCATCGACGGCGGCCGTCACCTCGACACCCTTGGCGCCCAGCCATCCGCGCCAGCCCGGTCGCGCGACGACGCGCGCCGAGAGCACCAGGGCCCCGGCCCCCAGCTCCGCGCGCGCCTTCTCGAGCGCCTCTTCCACGGTGTTTTCGAGATAACGCTTCAGGTGCATCTCAATCGAGCACTGTCAGCGGGACGATCCGGACGTGTCCGGGAACCTCGCTGTGCGACAGGACTGCTACTTGGGGGAGCACGCGTGCGAAGAGCCGCCACAGGTGCGGTCGCAGCGCCGGACAACACAGAAGCACAGGCTGTGCCACGGCCTTTTCGAGCGCGCTGGCAATCCGCGAGGCGATCTTCTGCGCCTCGGCCGGCTCCAGCGCCAGTACGAGGCCCCGGTCCGCCTTGGCGATCGAGGAGAGCAGCCGTTCTTCGAGCTTCGGCGCGAACGAGATGACCGAGAGCTCCCCTTTCTCGTTCTGGTACTGGTGGCAGATGGCGTTCCCGAGCGCCGCGCGCACCTGCTCGGTCATCGCGTCGGGGTCCTTCGTCGTGCTGGCGGCGTCGGCGATGGCTTCGAGGATGGTGACCAGGTCGCGCACCGGCACTCGCTCGCGCAGCAGCTGGCGCAGCACCCGCTGGATGTCCCCGAGCGAAACGAGCTTCGGCACCAGGTCCTCGACCAGCTTCGGCGAGGTCTGGGCGACCCTGTCCACCATTTCCTTCGTCTGCTGCCGCGTCAGCAGGTCGGGCAGGTAGGCGCGGACCGTCTCGGAGAGGTGCGTGGACAGCGCGGTGACCGGGTCCACGATGGTGTACCCGGCCGTCGCGGCCTTGTCGCGCAGATCCGGGGTGATCCACCGCGCCGGGAGGCCGAATGCCGGTTCGCGTGTCGGCACGCCTTCGATCGGCTCGCTGGCCGTCCCGGGATCGATCGCCAGCCAGCGATCGAGGTGCAGCTCCCCGCGCGCGACCTCCACGCCCTTCACGAGGATCGTGTAGACCCGTGGCGGGTTCTGGAGGTTGTCGGCGATGTGCACGGGCGGAACGACGACGCCGCTGTCGAGCGCGATCTGCCGCCGGACCGAGCGCACGCGGGCGAGCAGCGTCCCGCCCTGCTTCTCGTCCACCAGCGGGATGAGCGCGTATCCGAGGCCGATGCTGAGCGGCTCGACCGCCAGCACCGCCTCGAGCGACTCGGGCGCGGGCGGCACTTCCGCCTCGGCCTCGGCGCCTCCTTCCACGTCGCGCTGGGCGTTCGCGTACGCTGCGGCGCCGAGGACGCCCGCGACGAGGATGAAGGGAAGCTTAGGCAGCCCGGGGACGACGGCCAGCGCGACCAGCATTCCCGCGCCGATCGCGAGGGGCTTCGGCCGGGCGAAGAGTTGCGCGGCCACCTCCTCGCCCAGGTGCGACGCGGAGGCGGCGCGTGTGGTGATGAGCGCGCCGGCCACGGCGACGAGCAGGGCCGGTATCGCCGTCACCAGGCCTTCGCCGACCGTGAGGATGGTGTAGGTCCTGCCCGCGGTCCCGAGATCGAGGCCGTGCTGGAAGACCCCGATGATGAGGCCGGCGATGATGTTGACGCCCGTGATGAGCAGCGCGGCGATCGCATCGCGCTGCGTGAACCTGATGGCGCCGTCCATGGCGCCGTAGAAGTCGGCCTCGCGGCGGACGCGGTCGCGCCGGCGCCCCGCCTCGCGCTCGTCCAGCAGGCCGGCGTTCAGGTCGGCGTCGATCGCCATCTGCTTGCCGGGCATCGCGTCGAGCGTGAACCGGGCCGTGACCTCGGAGATGCGGACCGCGCCGTGGTTGATGACCAGGAACTGGATCGCGACCAGCACGAGGAACACGACCACGCCGACCACGAAGTTCCCGCCCACGACGAACTGCCCGAATGCCATGATCACGTGGCCGGCCGCCTCGACACCCTCGTTGCCGTGGAGGAGCACGAGCCGCGTGGAGGCCACGTTGAGCGAGAGACGGAGCAGCGTGACGAGCAGGAGCAGGGAGGGGAACACCGAGAACTCGATCGGCTCCCGCACGTAGACCGCCGTGAGCACCAGGACGACGGCGAGGCCGATGTCCATCGAGAGCAGCAGGTCCAGCAGCGTGGGAGGCAGCGGGACGACCATCACCACGACGACGGCGAGGACCGCCGCCGGGGCGATCATGGTGCGCACGCCCATCAGCCTCGTGTTCGGACCACCTGTTTCAGCCATCGTCTTCACCGCTTCTCGAAAGGCTCCGCTGCCGCCAGCGGGTTGCTGAAGAAAGGAAACAGCGGCCTGCTAGAGCGTCAGCTGCTCCGCGCGAATCAGGTAGGCGAGCACCTCCGCGACCGCTTCGTAGAGCTCGGCCGGGATCGTGTCGCCGACCTCGGCGGTCCGGTACAGCGCCTGCGCCAGGGGGACGTTCTCGACCGTGGGCACCCCGTGCTCGCGCGCAATCTTCTTGATCCGGGCCGCGAGCAGGTTGCGCCCCTTGGCGACGACCCTGGGTGCGGCCATCTCGGCGCGCCGGTACTCGAGAGCCACCGCGTACTCGGTCGGGTTGGTGATCACGACCGTCGCCTTCTTCACGGCCGACAGCATCCGGCGACGGGCCATCTCGCGCTGGATGCGCCGGATCCGCCCCTTGACCGCCGGGTTGCCCTCGGTGAGCTTGTAGTCGTCCCGCACTTCCTGCTTGGTCATCCTCAGCGAGCGGGTGAACTGCCACCGCTGGAGCGCGTAGTCGAGCAGTGCCACGGCGCCGAGGGCGAGAACCGTCTGCTTGAGCAGCCGGTCGATCGAGCCCCAGGCCGCCATCCCGGCCGCCGCGGGCGGGATCGTGCCGAGCAAGGGGGCGGCCTCGAGCTCCCGGGTCACGGCAAGCCAGCCGACGGCGCACGCGGCCACGACCGCCACCAGTGTCTTGAGCGACATCAGGCCCGCCTGGGAGAACCCCAGCCGCTTCAGGCCGGTGACCGGGTTCAGCCTCGTGAGGTCGAAGCGCATCGCGGCTGGCGCGAACATCCAGCCGTTCTGCGCGACGTTCACGGCGACCGCCCCGGCGACCGCGGCGGCCGCCACCGGCCCGCTGATTCGCCCCACCCAGCCAAGCGCCACGACGACCATTCCGTGCAGGTCCTCGGCCGCGACGTTCCTCACCGCGAAGGTGCCGACCCGCCGCATCCCCTCGCCGAGCATGCCCTCGAGCGCGGCCATGATCCCCGAGCCGAGCCAACCGAGGGCCACCACGGCGGCTCCGAGCGACGCCACCCGGGCGAGGTCCGCGCTGCGCGCCGACTGCCCCTTCTTGCGGGCGTCGCGCAGACGCCGGACGGTCGGTTTCTCGGTGCGGTCCCCTGCCATCTCCCTGCCGCCCCCGTCAGTGCAGCGCCGCGGCCAGGCGCGCCGCCAGCTTGATCGCCGTCGGGATCGCGTGCGTGACGACCCCCGGCAGTATGGCCACCGAGCCGGCCAGCATCGCCAGCCCCGCGAGCAGCCGGACCGGGAAGCCGAGCGCCATGAGGTTCCACACAGGCGCCGCGTGCGCCAGCAGTCCGAGCGCGATCTCGACCAGCACCAGGACGGTGACCAGTGGCGCCGCCAGCTGGGCGCCGAGCGTGAACACGATGCCCAGGGCCGCCGCCACCTGCCCCGCCAGCCCCGGCCCTACGTGGAGAACGCCCACGGGCAGCACCTGGTACGACTCGACGAGCGTGCGGATGACCACGTGGTGGGCGTTGACCGCGAAGCAGGTGAAGACGGTCAGCATCGCGTAGAGGACAGCCAACAGGTTGTTGCGCGCACCCGTCTGCGGATCCACGGTCGCCCCGTAGCCGAATCCCATCTGGAATCCGGCAAGCTGTCCCGCCAGCTCCGCCCCCGCGACGAGGAGGCGGACGGACAGCCCGAGAGCCAGCCCGACGATGCACTCGTGCAGCACGAGCAGGCCGGTCCCCAGCGGCGTGGCCGCCATCGGGAGATGCACCAATGGCGCGACGACGAAGGCGAGGATGACCGTCAGCCCGATCCTCACCGCCGGCGGCGCGAAGCTTGGTCCGAACAGCGGCACCGTCATCACGACGAAGCCGGGACGGGCGAGCAGCACGGCGAATCCGGTGACAGGAGCCATGTCCATCAGCGGATGAACTCAGGCAGGCGCCGCAGGAGCGAGGCGGAGAAGCCGCCCACCACCCGCAGAATCCAGGGGAAGGTCAGCGCAAAGACCACGAAGATCGCCGCGGCCCTCGGGATGAACGCGAGGACGTTGTCCTGGATCGACGTGACCGTCTGGAAGGCGCTCACCAGCACACCGGCGAGCAGCCCCGCGAGGAGCATCGGCACGGTCACGAGGATCGCGACCTCGATCGCCTGCCGGATGATTCCAACCACCAGCGCCTCTGGCACGGCCCCTCCTACATGAAGCTCCGCACGACCGAGCCCACCAGGAGGTTCCAGCCGTCCACCATCACGAACAGCAGGACCTTGAAGGGCAGCGACACCATGGCGGGCGGCAGCTGCATCATCCCCATCGACAGCAGCGTCGTGGACACGATCAGGTCGATCAGGATGAAGGGCACGAAGAGGAAGAACCCCATCTGGAACCCCGTCTTCAGCTCCGAGATGATGTAGGCCGGGATCACGACCTTCATCGGGATCTCCTCGGGCCGGGGCGCCGGCGGCTGCTTGGAGAGCTCGGTGAACAACGCGAGATCGGCCTGGCGGGTCTGCCTCAGCATGAACCCGCGCAAGGCGGGAGTCGCCCGGTCGAACGCCTCGTTCAGGTCGATCTGCCCTTCGAGCACCGGCTGGACCGCGGACTCGTTCACCTTCTCCGCCACCGGAGACATCACGAACATCGTCAGGAACAGCGCGAGCCCGATCAGGATCTGGTTCGACGGCATCTCCTGGGTGCCCAGCGCCTGCCTGAGGAAGTGGAAGACGATGACGATCCTCGTGAACGAGGTCATCGTCATGAGGATCGCGGGCACGAAGGTGAGCAGCGTCAGCAGCAGGACGATCTGCAGCGGCGCCGAGAGCCTGCCGACGCCGTCCACCGACAGATCGAGGCGCGGCGCCGCCCCGGTGGAGGCCGGCTGGGCGGCCAGCGTCGCGGAGGCGGCCACGATCAGCAGCCCGGTGATCAAGGCGACGACGGCCGGGCGATGCTTCATGGCCGTTCACCCCCGGCCGCCTGCTCGAGCGCCTTGTCGAAGGAGGGGGGAGCCGGCTGCAGTTCGGTGACGAGTGAGATCCCGGCCGGAGTCAGGCCGAGCAACAGCCGCCGGCCCTCGACCGCGACGACCACCAGCGATCGCTTGTCGCCGAGCGGGAGCGCGGTCTCCACCGACAGCCGCGAGGCTCCCGCGCGGCGCCGGAACGGCGTGTAGCCGCCCCGCAGCAGCCAGGCGAGGGCGCCGACCAGCGCGAGCACGATGAGTGCCGCGCCGAAGACGTCCATCCATGACGGGACCATCGACTCGACGCCGGTTGCGGCAGCCACCGTCACGCACCCTCCCCGGACGCGCCCACGATCTGGGTGAGCCTGAGGCTGGCCGTGTTGTCCACGATGATCACCTCGGCCTGCGCGATGGGGTGGCCGTTCACCGTCACGAGCAGGTCCTCGCCCGCCGACTGGCGAAGCCGGATGATGCTGTGGCGGCGGAGCGCGAGGGCCTCGCCGACCGTCAGGGTGGCAGTTCCGAGCTGGGCGCTCACGCTGCAGATCACGTCATGGAGGTCCGCGAACGGATCGCGCTCGCCGGCCGGTTCAGAACTGGACGAGGAAGTCGGTGAAGAGGACATCGACCACCTTGGCCTTTCCGAGAGCGTGCGACGCGCGTTCGCGCAGCACCTTCCGCAACTCGGCCTTCCCTTCCGAGGTCACCAGGACGCTGGCGGTCTGCTGGGTGAGCACGTCGAGGATCTCGGCGCGGACGCGCATCTTCGCGACATCGTCTTCCTTGAGCTCGAGGGCCTCTTCCTCGGGAACCACGAGCTGGACGGTGATCCTCAGGAACTGGGAAGCCGGGTTGCCGGCGAGGTTGACGACGAAGGGTTCGAGGGGGATCAGGCCGTTGCGGTGCACCGGCGCCGTCTCCACGGAGGCTCCGCCCGCAGCCGCCGCCGGGTGCATCCAGTACCGCCCCGCCGCGGCCCCGGCTGCCAGGGCCGCCAGCAGCAGTACTGCGGTCATGATCGGGGACCGCCCCTTCCTGCTTGCCTGGGTTGTTTCGGAAGTTGTGGACATCGACGCGAACCAAGGGGGCGGTTGTCGCAAGGCCAACAGCAAGGTCGGTGCCGTCGGCCCATCCGCGTCGTTGTCGGGAAACGGCTTGGAATCGAGGCGTGATCAGCGCGAATCGGAACGTGGGCGGCGCGCGGGGGCCGGATGGCCGGACCGGCCCGGACGGCGCGCCGACACACCTGACGTCAGACCCTCACCTCGAAGCGCGCCTCGGGGTTCCGCCGGACCGGCCGCGGGGCCTCGCGCCTCGCGCGTTCATCGCCGGCCTGCTGCTGCGGGCTCCCATCCGGGTCCACGACGAGGCTGTCGAGCAGCAGCCCCTGATCGGCCAGTGCCGCGCGGAGCTCCTGCTCGTGGCTCCGCAGCCACTCGCCGACCGCTTCGCCCTCGACGCGAATCGCCGCGACGACGCGCCCGTGGTCGATGTTGAGCCGCACGCGGACCTCACCGAGGTTCTCGGGCTGCAGCCGCAGCGTCGCTTGCCCAATGCCGTCGCGCCACTGCAGGCGCACGGCCTTGACGACCTGCGAGAGGGGGTCGGCCTCCGCCAGCGTCTCGGCAAGGAACGCCCGCGCCTCCGCTGCCTGCGCCGGCTCGAAAACCTCCGCCGTCGCCTGGGCAGCCGGTGGGGAGGCGGTCCACGCTCCGTCGGGCGAGAACGTGAAGCGCGCGGCGCGGACGCGCAGCGCCTCCCCCGCGGGCGCCGGGTCGGAAGCCCGATCGCCCGCGCGTCGTTCCGCCGCAGCCTCTGCGGGCCGGACATCCGCAACGGCGTCACCGGCGGGAGGCTGTTCCTCAATCTCCGCGTCGTGGGCTGTCCACCGCCCTCGGGCGGCATCAGCCTCAGGCGGCCGCAGGGTCGCCCTCTGACCGTCAACCCCTTGGCTCTCGAAAGAGAGGTTCGGCCCCATTCCGGCCGTCGTTGCCGCGCGGCCGACGCTGTCGGCGGGACGTTCGGCCGATGGCGCGGCGATGTCAGGCTGCGCGGAACTACTCCTGATGACCGCCGCGCGCAACAGGGTCTCCGCCCGCCGGCGCGCCTCCGGCACGTCTCCTCCGCCAGTCATGCGCGGCGCGGGGCGATCGACGGCGGGTCCTTCCGACAGGTCCTCCGGCTTGCCGGGTGTCCCGGCCTCGTGTGCGGAAGGTCCCATCGGCGTGGCGGCCGGTGGGTCTCCTGCCTTCGGTTCAACCCTGCCCTGCCTCTCGGCGCTTGGTGTCGGGTCCTGGCCGGCGGGCTCTGGCCGCGCTGGTAAAGCGGCCGGCTGCGACGATCCCGGCTCACTCGCGACGTCCGCGTCGGGGATGTGGAGGGCCGCTTCGGTCCCGCGCGCCGCGTTCCCGGCCGGCGGCACACCGGCTGACACCTCGATCGGCTCCGCCCCGTCGGCGACGAGCTTGCCCTCCACAGGCACCTCGATCGCTGCGTTCGCCTCCTCGAGAGCCGGGGTGCCGGGCGCGGACCGGGCGACGATCCACTGCAGGCCGTCGCCAAACGAAAGCCAGGGATCAGATTGCTCATCCCCGTCCTTGTTGCCCTTGGGCCGCCCCTTTCCGGGCTCAGGCATCCCGTCGGTGATCGGCGCCAACAGGTCCGCCGCGGGTTCGCCCTCGCCATCCGCCGCCACACGCCCTTCTCCGTGCGTGCCGTCATCGCCGGCCCGGGCGCCCGGCGAGGCGGGGCCGGCCAGCGTATCAAGGTAGTCGCCGAACGTGGCGCACGCCGTCTCGGCCCCGGTCTTGCCGCCTGATGCGGGAACGGGGTCGGACGGGGCGGCCGGGCGGGCGGGGGCGAGGAACATCGAGCAGTCCATCGCGTGTTACCGCTTGAGGTTGAGCGTTTCCACGAGGATCTCGTCCGAGGTCGTGATCGTCCTGGAGTTCGCCTGGTACCCGCGCTGGGCGAGGATCATCTGCGTGAACTCCTGGGCGATGTCCACGTTGGAACCCTCGAGGGCGCTTCCGATCAACGTGCCGCGGCCGCCGGTCCCCGGCACGCCGATGTTGGGGAGGCCCGCCGCCTGGCTCGACTCGTAGCAGTTCGACCCGATCTTCACCAGCCCCTTCGGGTTGTTGAAGTTCGCCAGCGCGAGCTGCGCCACCGCCACCGTCTGGCCGGCTCCCATGCTCGCGATGATCAGGCCGGTGGAGGTGATGCTGATGTCGTCGATCATCCCCGCGGGCGAGCCGTTCTGGTTGATCGAGGAGGCGCCCGACGGGGAGGAGTAGCCTGTCAGCCTCGGCACCCCGTTCACGTCCACGATGTCCCAGACGATTGCCGTGGCGGCGGCGCCGTTCGGCCACGCGGGCACATTGATCACGACGTCGGCCGGCGCCCCGCCGTTCACCGTCAGCAGCGTGCCCTCGGGCGAGAACGACAGCGTTCCGCTCCCGCCGTTGGCGGCCGGGATCGGCACGCCGTCGGCGAGGATCTCGTACGCCCAGGTCCCGACGCCCGTCTTGGTGCCCGTCATCGTGAGGACGTGGGCGTCACCGAGGGCGTCGTACACCTGGATCGAGGTGTTGAAGCTGTCGCCGACGGCACTGTCGGCGTTGAAGTTCGTCAGCGCGCCGAACTCTGTCGTCGCGACAGGGGCGCGCAGGACGCCGGGCGGCAGGATGATGTCGGCCAGGGGGCCGTCGGTCAGAATCTCACCGTTCGCTCCCCGGGCCGTGTAGCCCTGCACGGGTCTGCCGTCGGGGGTGACGAGCCTCCCGTCGTCGTCGAAGGTGAAGGCGCCGGCCCGCGTGTACGCGCGGTCGTTCTCCCCGCCGACCACGAAGAAGCCCTCCCCCTGGATCGCGACGTTGGTGGCTTCCCGGCTGTTCTCGATGGTCCCCTGGCTGAAGACCGGGGAGATCGAGCCGGTGACCACGCCGAGGCCGACCTGCATCGGGTTGGCCGAGGAGCCGCTCACGTTCTGGCTCACCAGGTCCATGAAGGTGACGGTGCTCGCCTTGAAACCGACGGTGTTGATGTTCGCGAGGTTGTTGCCGATGACGCTGAGAGCGGATGCGTTCGCGTTCAACCCCGAGAGACCTGCACTGAAGGATCCGACGGCCATTGCTACTCTCCTCCCTGGGCGCTCGGCGCCTGCTGCTGCGCGACCAGCAGGGCGAGGGCGTTAAGCGTTTCGTCTATGTGGGTCAGCTTCTCGAGCGACGAGAAGGTCGCCAGCTGGCTGATCAGCTCCTGGCTGTCCTGGGGGTCCGTGGGATTCTGATTGCGCAGCTGCGTCACGAGCAGCTGGAAGAAGGCGTCCTGCCCCAGCGAGGTCCTCGCGCTGGAGTTCGCCTGGACTTGTGTTGTTACCCCGGCAGCGCCGGTCGGGTTGACGTTCATCGCAGTTCCTTTCGTGCCTGCCGCCCCGCCGCGACCCTGAGTGTCGCGAACTCGTCGAGGCCGTGCTGCTGGGCCCGCAGCTCCCCGTCGATGTACTCCTGCCAGGCGCGTTGCCTCAGGCGCTCCAGCGCCCTCACGTCGCGCCGCGCCGCGCGCGCTCTCTCGGCCGCCTTCGCCTCGTTCGCCTGCCGCTCGCGCAGCCGTTCCTGGGCCGCCTCGAGGTCGTCGCGCAGCCGCGTCATCCAGTTGCGGTGCCACACGGCAGACGTCGTGGCGTGCTCGGACGACAACTCGTCGAGCGCGCGCGCCTGGCTCTCCCTCAGGGCATCCTCGGCGGCGGCAACGCTCTCGCCGGCGACCCTCGTCAGGCCCTGTGCCTCTGCGAGGGCCCGCTTCGCCTCGGTCTCCCGCTTGCGCCGCAGCTCGAGCACCGCCTCCAGCCGGAACCTGAAGCGGCCCATGTCAGAGCGCCTGCAGCGCCGCGAGCGACTCGGCGACCGGCATCAGCGCATCCGGCGGCTGGCAAAGAAACGCCTCGAGCGCCTCGCGCTTGCCCATCGCCTCGTCGATCCGGGGGTTGCTGCCCGGCACGTAGGCCCCGACGCTGAGCAGGTCCTCGCTCTGTTCGATCGTGGAGAGCCACTGCCGAACCTGTGCGGCCTTCAACCGGTGGTCCCTCGTCGTCACGTCCGGCATCGTCCGGCTGACGCTCTGCAGGATGTCGATGGCCGGGTAGTGGTTCCGCGCGGCCAGCTGTCGCGACAGCACGATGTGGCCGTCGAGGATCGCGCGGACGTGGTCGGCGATTGGCTCGTTCGTGTCGTCTCCCTCGACGAGCACCGTGTAGAAGGCCGTGATGCTGCCGCTGCTGCGGATGCTGCCCGCGCGCTCGAGCAGCGCGGGCAGCAGCGCAAACACTGACGGCGGGTAGCCTCGTGTCGCTGGCGGCTCACCGGCCGCCAGGCCCAGCTCGCGCTGCGCGGTGGCAAAGCGGGTGACCGAGTCCATCAGCAGCAGGACGTTCAGCCCCTGGTCCCTGAAGTACTCGGCGACCGTGGTCGCGGCGTAGGCGGCGCGCAGCCGCATCAGCGGCGGGTTGTCGGAGGTCGAAACCACCACGACCGAGCGCTTGCGCCCCTCGGGGCCGAGGTCGTGTTCGAGGAACCCGCGCACCTCGCGGCCGCGTTCGCCGACGAGGCCGATCACGGTGACGTCTGCAGATGTGCCGCGCACCATCATCCCGAGCAGGGTGCTCTTGCCGACGCCGCTCCCGCCGAACAGGCCAAGGCGCTGCCCCCGGCCGCACGTCAGCAGGGCGTCGATGGCCCGGATGCCCGTCCCGAGGGGCGTGGTGACCGGGTCGCGCGCCAGGGGATTGAGCGGCGCGGGCTGGAGTGGGTACGGCACCGTGTCGCCGATGGGCCCCAGGCCGTCGAGCGGCCGGCCGAGGCTGTCGATGACGCGGCCGAGCAGCGCCGGGCCGACCGGCAGGCCGCTCGCCCGGCCCCGCGCGACGATGCGATCGCCGGGGCGAATGCCTACCGTCCCCGACAGCGGCACGCTCAGGAGGTGCCCGTCTCGAAAGCCGACCACCTCCACGGGCTGTGGCGTCCCGTCTGACGACGTCAGCTCGCACAGGTCGCCGATTCGCGCCTTGGGCCCCCGGGACTCGACCAGCAGCCCGACCGTGCGGACGACGCGCCCGGCGAGCGGGAGGGGCTCGGCGGCGCGAAGGCGTTCGGCGAAGCGTCCGAGAGACAGCGGGCTAGCCACGGGATGCCACCGCCGCGAGCTGCCGCTCTTCGTCCGCGAAGAGCGCGGCGCTCAGCTCGCCGAACTGTGCCTCGATGGTCGCGTCCACGAAGCCGACGTCGGTTTCAACCAGGCAACCGCCGCGGCTCACGTTGGAATCGGCGACCAGCGTCACACTTCCGTCACCGCGGTGCACGTGCTCGGAAACGACGGCGACGTCGTCGGGATGCAGGCGTATCGTGATCGGCCCGGTCGCGCCGAGGCGGTAGAGCGCGACGCGCACCAACGCCTCGGCAATGTTGCGGTCGAACCACACCACCCAGTGCACGATACTGCGGGCGATCTCGAGCGCCAGCCCCACGACCAGCACCAACAAATG
>JARKSS010000399.1 GCA_029974175.1 Vicinamibacterales bacterium | reverse complement strand
CAGCTCGCGGTGCTGCTGGCGGGCCGGTCAGCCGAGGAGATCGCCCTCGGCGAGATCTCGACCGGCGCGCAGAACGACCTGCAGCGGGCCAGCGACATCGCGCGAGCGATGGTGACCCAGTTCGGGATGAGCGACGAACTCGGGTCGGTGAGCTTCGACACGCGGGGAGGCCCGCGCTTCCTCGACGCGCCGGCCGGAAGCGAACGGGGCCCCTACGGCGAGGAGACCGCGCGGCAGATCGACGCGGAGGTGCGGCGGATCGTCACCGAGGCGCACGAGCGCGCCCGCGCGCTGGTCGCCTCGCGCCGCGAGACGCTCGAGCAGATCGCCCGGCGGCTGCTGGAGAAGGAAGTGATCGAGGGGGAGGAACTGCGGGCGATCGTGAACGGACCGCCCGCAGGAGAACCGGGGAGCCCCGCCTAACCCATCTTCTGCATCGAGGCCAGGAACTCGGCGTTCGACTTGGTCTTCGACATCTTGTCGAGCAGCAGCTCCATCGCCTCGACCGGCGAAAGCGGGTTGAGGACCTTGCGGAGCACCCACACGCGATTGAGGTCCTCGCGCGGGAGCAGCAGCTCCTCCTTCCGGGTGCCGCTCTTCTGGATGTCGATGGCCGGGAAGACCCGCTTGTCCACCAGCTTGCGATCCAGGTGGATCTCCATGTTGCCGGTGCCCTTGAACTCCTCGAAGATGACGTCGTCCATCCGGGAGCCGGTGTCCACCAGCGCCGTGGCGATGATCGTCAGCGAGCCGCCCTCCTCGATGTTGCGCGCGGCGCCGAAGAACCGCTTCGGCTTCTGCAGCGCGTTCGAGTCGAGGCCGCCCGAGAGCACCTTGCCCGAGGGCGGGATGACGGTGTTGTAGGCGCGCGCGAGGCGGGTGATCGAGTCGAGCAGGATGAGGACGTCCTTCTTGTGCTCGACCAGCCGCTTCGCCTTCTCGATGACCATCTCGGCCACCTGGACGTGCCGCTGCGCCGGCTCGTCGAAGGTCGAGGAGATGACCTCCCCGTCCACCGACCGCTGCATGTCGGTGACCTCCTCGGGCCGCTCGTCGATCAGCAGGACGATCAGGTAGACCTCGGGGTGGTTGACCGCGATCGACTGCGCGATGCTCTGGAGCAGCATCGTCTTGCCGGTGCGCGGCGGCGCGACGATCAGACCGCGCTGCCCCTTCCCGATCGGGGTCATGAGGTCCATGACGCGGCCCGACAGGTTGTCGGGCGTCGTCTCGAGCTTGCACATCTCCTGCGGGTAGAGCGGCGTCAGGTTCTCGAAGAACAGCTTGTCGCGCGCCTGCTCGGGCGGCTCGAAGTTGACCGCCTCCACCTTGATCAGCGCGAAGTACCGCTCCCCTTCCTTCGGGGGGCGGATCTGGCCCGAGACCGTGTCGCCGGTCTGCAGGTCGAACTTGCGGATCTGGGACGGGGAGACGTAGATGTCGTCCGGCCCCGGGAGGTAGTTGTAGTCCGGCGCCCGGAGGAACCCGAAGCCGTCGGGCAGGACCTCGAGCACGCCCTCGGAGAAGATGTAGCCGCTCTGCTCGGTCTGCGCCTTCAGGATCTGGAAGATGAGCTCCTGCTTCCGCATCCCGGTCGCGCCGGCGACGTTGAGGTCCTTGGCGATCTGGGTGAGCTTCTGGATGCTCATGTCCTTCAGCTCGCCGATGTTGAGCCCTTCGCCCTGGCGCCGTGGCTGCGCCTTGGCAGGGTCCTGGGGTTCGGCCGCCGGGGGCTCTGCCGGCACGGTCTGGCCGTTGGATCCGCGCGCCTGCATGGGTTGGCGCTTGTGATTGCTTGGCATAGTGTGTGTGGCCTGACTGACTTCTTACGGTAGGTGGTTGTGGGTCCTGGAAACTGCGGGGCGGAGGCCCCCCGCGGGGCCATCGTGACGGGAGGAGGCTAGAGAAAAACAGTATATGGACTCGCGGACGGCCTGTCAACCGGTCTTTCCGGCGGCCTTCGGCACCCCGCCTGCAGGATCTCCCCGACTCGACGTTCGGCATTCGGCGTCGCGCCGGGACGGGGCTTCACCGGGCGGCCGTCAGTACCGGCTGGGGTCTTCCCCGATACCCAGGATGCTGCAGGCCGACACCGTGCGAATCCCGAGCGACGCCGCCTTGCGCTCGAGTTCCTCGCTGGCGGCGCCCGGGTTCAGCCACACCTCCCCGATGCCTTTCTGCGCGACCGCCTCGATCACCTGGAGGCCGATCGAGGGACGCACGTAGAAGGTGGCCATGTCGATCGCGCCCGGGACGTCGAGAACGTTCGGGTACGCCTTCAGCCCTTCGACCTCGGTCTCGGACGGCGTGACGGGCACAACCGTGAACCCCTTGTGGCTGAACGCGCGGACGGCCTTGTTGGCGTAGCGCTGCCGGTTCGAGGACGCGCCAATCACCGCGACGACCTTCGCCATGAGACCAGTATAGCCGACCGCCACCACCGTTCTCGTGAGGCGGCCCGCCCCAGAGGGCGGACGACCGGCGATGGTACAATCCCCGCCGTGCGCGCCGCCGCGATCCTCCTCGTCGTCCTCTCCGGCCTCACCTTCGGCCTGGGCCTCGGCACCCCGGCGATCACCGACTCCGACGAGGCGTACTACGCCGAGGCCAGCCGCGAGATGGTCGAGCGGGCCGACTACCTGACGCCGCGGTTCAACTACCGCGAGCGCTTCCAGAAGCCGGTGCTCTACTACTGGGCGACCGCCGGCTTCTATCACCTGTTCGGCATCCGCGAGTGGACTGCGCGCGTGGCGGCGGCGCTCTCGGGGCTGGGCCTGGTGCTCCTGGCCTTCGCGGCCGGCCGGCGCTGGTTCGACGCCGCGACGGGGCTGCTGGCCGGGGCCGTTCTCGCCACCAGCTTTGGCGCGGTCTTCATGGCGAGGATGGCGCTGCCCGATCTCCCGCTGGCCTTTTTCGTCAGCGCCACCGTCTACACCGCGTTCGTCGCGCTGTTCGACCGTCCCGCCCACGTGGCGCGCTGGTGGGCGGCATGCGGCGCCGCGGCGGGGCTCGGCTTCCTGACCAAGGGCCCCGTTGCCGTCGTGCTGCCCCCCCTCGTGCTGGCGCCACCGTTCGTCGTCGAACGCGGGTGGCGGCACCTGCGCGTGCGGCACCTCGCCCTTGCGCTGGCCGCCTTCGCGTTGACCGCTCTTCCGTGGTACGCCGCGATGACCGCCGAGCACGGCACGCGGTACCTCTACGGGTTCTTCCTGGGCGACAACCTGGAGCGCTTCGCCACCACCGCGTACAACCCGCACCGGTCGCCGTTCTTCTACGTGCCGATCCTCCTGGGCGGCCTGCTGCCCTGGTCGCCGTTCCTTTTCCTTGGCGTCCGCCCGCTGCTCACGGCCTGGCGCGCCCGCCGGCTCTCGCGCCGCTCGCTCAGGATCCTCTGCTGGGCGCTGCTCCCGTTGCTCTTCTTCTCAATCTCGGTCGGCAAGCAGCCGCGCTACATCCTGCCGATGCTGCCGCCGCTGGCCTTGGCCATCGCCAGCTGGATCCGTACCGCCATTGGCGGCCGCCACGGGGCAGGCGAGCAGCCCGCGCTGGCGAGGTGGCTGGGCTTCGCGTCGGGCGGCCTGGCTTTCACGCTGGCCGTGCTGCTGTGGAGAGCCCGGCCCCTGCTGCCGAACGTGCCCTCAGCCCGCCACCTGGCAGGCGTGGCAGCCCTGGCCGCGGCCGGCCTGGCCGTGATGGCCATCGCGGCCAGCCGGCGCGGGCGGCTCGCGCCCGCCGCCGTCACCGTCGCCGGCGCCGCCATCGCCTTCGCCCTCAACCAGGCGGTGCTCGCCGAGCACGGTCTTTACCCGGTGGAGCGGATGGCCCGCGCGGTCATGGCCGAGCGCACGGCGGGCGAGCCGGTGGGACCCTATCGCGTCTTCGTGCGGAACCTGATCTTCTACACCGGCGTCGAGCAGGAGGACTTGTACAGCGAGGCGCGCCTCCACGACTTCCTCGACCGCCCCGACCGCGTGCTGTGCGTGATCGGCGAGCACGACCTGCGAACGCTCGAACAGTCGCGGGCCCGCCGCTTCCGCCGCCTGCACACCGTCACCTACTTCGACCCCGCGACCGCAAAGCTCCGCGCCTTGCTGTGGCCGGACCCGGAGAGGGAGCTGAGGACGGTGGTGCTGATCAGCAACAGGTAGGGGCGACCCTCGTGGTCGCCCTCTCCCGTCGCTTCCTCAGGCCAGCGGCAAGGGTTGCCCCCCTGCGGGATAGGATCTACTCCGTCCAGATCTTTCCCGGGTTGAGAATCCCCTTCGGATCGAAAGCCTGCTTGACCCGCTTCATGAGCGCGATCGTGTCGGGCGACAGCTCGAGGCCGAGGTAGGGCGCCTTCGTGAAGCCGACACCGTGCTCGCCGCTGATCGACCCCTCGCGGGCCACGACCCCTTCGAACAGCAGCCGCTCGGCGCGGCGGGCGCGCGCCATCTCGTCGGGGTCGTCCGCGTGGACCATGAAGTTGACGTGGATGTTGCCGTCGCCCGCATGGCCGAAGCAGGCGATCGTCAGGTTGAAGCTGTCGCGCAGCTCCTGCAACAGGTCGAACAGGTCGGCGATCCGGCCGCGCGGGACGACGACGTCGTGGTTCAACTTGGTCGGCGCGATCGTCTTGAGCGCGGGCGACAGCTCGCGGCGCACCCGCCACAGCCGGTCGCGTTCCTCGGGGGTGGACGCCCGCAGCACCTCGGTCGCACCGGCCGCGCGGCACGCTTCCCCAACCCGTCGTGCCTCCTCGACCACTGCCTCGGCAAGGCCGTCCACCTCGACGAGGAGCAGGGCCCCGGTACCGGCAGGCGCCAGCTCCTCACCCAGGTAGCGGGCGACGGCGGCCAACGATGCCGCGTCCACGATCTCCAGGGTGGCCGGGACGACGCGCGAGCGGATGAGCCCCGACACCGCTTCGACCGCCGCTCCCGCCGAGGGGAACGTGGCTCGCAGCGTCGCGCGCGCGGGCGGCAGCGGCACCAGGCGCAGCACCGCCTGCGTGATGATCGCCAGGGTCCCCTCCGACCCGACGAGAAGTTGCGTCAGGTCGTAGCCGACCACGTTCTTCACCGCCTTCGACCCGGTCCTGATCACCTCGCCGCCGGGGAGGACTGCCTCCAGGCCGAGCACGTAGCGGCGCGTCGTGCCGTACTTGAACGCGCGGGGGCCGCCGGCGCATTCGGCGATGTTGCCGCCAATCACCGATTTCTCGAGGCTCGCCGGGTCGGGCGGGTAGAACAGGCCCACCCGCTCGACGGCCGCCTGCAGCACGCCGGTCACCACGTTCGGCTGGACGACGGCCAGCAGGTTGTCCTCGTCGATCTCGAGGATGCGGTTGAACCGCTCCATCGAGACGACCACGCCACCGCGCACGGGCACCGACCCGCCCGTATAGCCAGTACCGCCCCCCCTGACCGTCAGCGGGATCTCCCGGGCTGAACAGGCCTCGGCGATCGCTGATACCTCGAGGGTCGTGCCGGGAATGACGACGAGATCGGGCGGGTGGATCCGCGCAAGTGCGTCCTGGCCGTAGGCGTCGAGCGCGGCCGGGTCGTCACGGACCCAGTCACGCCCGACGATTTGGCGCAGTTGCTCGACGAAGGCGGGCGGGAGCATGTCAGGCGGCTAGTATGGCACCTGCCTGGGTTGCCGGAAAACAGCTGGCCTCAGGCCCACTCGCGCACCAGCGTCCGGCCGCCGATCTCGATCTCGCGCGGCTCGCTGGCGTCGAGGGCCCAGCGGATCCGGCGCATCCCCTCGAGCACGTCCACCGTGCTTCCCGCATAGCTCAGACGGAGGTGCCCCTCGAGGCCGAAGTCGCGGCCCGGCACCGTCACGACCCTCGCCTTGTTGAGCAGGAACATCGACAGCTCGAACGAGTTGGCCGCGATGCCGGGCTTGAGGTAGTGCGAGAAGTCGGGCAGGCAGTAGAAGGTGCCCTTCGGCTTCGTGACGCGCACGCCCGGCAGCTTCCCCAGCTCCTCGACGACCACGTCGCGGTTGTGCTGCATCGCGCGCCGCAGCGTCTCCACCTCGTCCTGCGGCCCGAGCAGCGCCCCCTCGGCCGCCACCTGGCAGAGGCTCGACACGCACGAGGTGGTCTGCGACTGGATCTTCGACATCGCCCCGACGATCTCGCGGCTTGCGATCGCCCAGCCAATGCGGAAGCCCGTCATCCCGTAGGTCTTGGCGATCCCGTTCACCACGATGAGGTGGCTCTGGTCGGTCTCGAGCCGGGTGTAGTCGTAGCAGGAGGGCGCGGTGACGCCGTCGAACACGAGCTTGTGGTAGATGTCGTCCATGATCGCGTGGATGCCGCGCTCCTCGCACAGCCGCACGATGCTGCCCACGAAGTCGGGCGAGTACACCATCCCCGACGGGTTGTTCGGGCTGTTGACGACGATGGCGCGGGTGCGGGAGGTCACGGCGGCCTCCACCCGGGCGACATCCGGCTCCAGGCTGCCCGGTTCCGGCGAGACCACGACAGGCACGGCGCGGCACATCTTGACCATCTCCGGGTACGAGACCCAGTACGGGGCCAGGAGGATCACCTCGTCGCCCGCGTCGAGAATGGCGAACAGCGCGTTGAAGATCGCCTGCTTCGCACCGGAGGTGACGATGACGTTCCGCGGCGCGACGGTCCGGCCGTAGTGCTCCTCGGTGTAGTGGATGATCGCCTGCTTGAGCGACGCCAGGCCGGTGGTGGGCGAGTACTTGATCTTGCCGCCGTGGAGTGCGGCGGTTCCCTTGTCGATCGCCGCCTGCGGCGCCCGGTTCAGCGGCTCGCCGACACCGAGGTGGACAACCGGCTCGCCCTGCTCGCGGAGCAGCCGGGCCTGCTCGTTGAGGGCGAGGGTCGGGGACTCCGCGATGCTCCGAGCGAACTGGCTCACGCCCATCTCTTCCTCCTGCGCCTACCGGCCCCGTCGCGCCCGCATCCGCGCCTCGACGGCCTTGGGGACCAGCCCGGCGATCGGGCCACCGAGCGCGAACACCTCCCGGATCAGCCGGGAGCTGATGTACGTGTAGGCTTCCGCCGGCATCATGAACACCGTCTCGAGCTGCGGCACCAGCCGGCGGTTCATCAGGGCCATCTGGAACTCGTACTCGAAATCTGAGACCGCGCGCAACCCCCGCACGACCACGTGCGCCCCATGCGCACGGGCGAAGTCCACCAGCAGCCCCTCGAACCCGGCGACCTCGACCTTCGGCTCGCCGGCGAACACTTCGCGCGCCATCGCCACCCGCTCCTCCACCGAGAAGAGCGGCGTCTTGTCCGGGTTGCGCAGGACCCCGACCACAATCCGGTCGAAGAGCCGGGCGCCGCGGAGGATGATGTCCACGTGCCCGTTGGTCAGCGGGTCGAAGGTGCCGGGGTAGACGGCGACGCGATCCAGCCGCGGGCCGGGGCGGGCGAAGTCGCCCGATGTCGTGTCGGTCATCGTGTGCTCGGCGTGGTCTCGCCGCCTGCCGGCAGCTGGGCGGTCGGCTCGTAGAACGACAGGGCACTGTCGCCGGACGCCACCGTGCGGGTGTGCGCCAGGGGCCCCACGACGGGGAGAACGGGCCGCCGGCGCGCGTGCTCGAGCACCAGCAGCCCCCCCGGGGCAAGCCACTGGCCGACCCGAGCCAGCACGGCGCCGGCCTGCGGGTCCGCGTACGGCGGGTCCAACACGATCAGGTCGAAGCCGCCCTCGCCGGCGAGCGGCACGGCCCGGGCCAAATCGGCGCGAATGATAGCATAGCCGTTCTCCACCCCGCAGCGCGCCAGGTTCTCGGCAATCAGCCGCGCCGCCCGCGCGTCCCGTTCCACGAACACCACGTGCGCCGCCCCGCGGCTGAGCGCCTCGATGCCGATGGCCCCCGTGCCCGCGTAGCCGTCGAGCACGCGCGCGCCCGCCACCCGCCGCGCCACGATGTTGAACAGCGTCTCGCGCAGCCGGTCGGAGGTCGGCCGCAGCCCC
>JARKSS010000390.1 GCA_029974175.1 Vicinamibacterales bacterium | reverse complement strand
TCGCGCGGGGAACGCTGACACAGGCCAAGGGCACCGACCAGGAGTTCGAGCTGCGCTACGAGCGGCTCGTCACCTACAAGGACGGCAGCAGCCGGCTCTTCGGCGTCAGCGCCACGGTGCCCGAGCGGGATGGCCGGTCGTTCACGATTGCCGGCCAGGAAGCCACCGCCGCCGGCGACGAAGGAGACGTCGCGCTGCGCGGTGATGTCGAGCTGCGCTCGAGCGACGGGCTGGTGCTGCTGGCCGACGAGGCGCTCTACAGCGCCGCCGACGGGTCGGTCCACATCCCCGGCCGGGCACGCTTCTCCAGGGGCCGCCTCTCGGGCGAGTCGATCGGCCTGGCCTACGACAGGGAGGCCGACCAGGTCTCACTGCTCGAGCAGGTTCGGATCGAGGCAGCCCCGGGAGCCGAAGGGGAAGAAACCGGCACCATCGAGTCGGCCTCGGCGCTGCTCGCCCGGCGCGACCACATCCTGCGCTTCGAGGGTGGGGCCCGCATCGTGCGGGGCGCGCAGGTGATCACCGCCGACACCGTCGTGGCGCACCTGACGGAGGACGAGGAGGCGGTGCGCCAGCTCCAGCTGCGCGGCCGGTCGAGCGTGACGGGCGGCGGTGAGGATTCGTCCGGCTTCGACGAGATGTCGGCCCGCGACATCGATCTCGTCTACGCCGACGACGGGCAGTCGCTCGACCAGGCGCTGCTGCGCGGCGGCGGCACCGTGGTGCTGCGGAGCGAGGCATCGAAGGCCCGCCGCCGGCTGAAAGGGGAGACCATCGACATCGACCTGGGGCCGGACGGGACGACGGTCATCGGCCTCGGGTCCCAGGGGAACGTCCGCCTCGAACTGCCGGCCGAGGGCGACACGCCGGCGCGCGTCATCACCGCCGACGTCCTGGCGGCCGTCGGCCCGCCCGAGAAGGGACTCACCTCGGCCACCTTCCACCGCAGCGTCACGTTCACCGAAACGCCGTCCGCCAAGGACGCGGTGCCCCGCACCGCCAGCGCTTCGCGGCTCGACCTCCAGCTGGACGGCGGCTTCGACACCATCCGGTCGGCCGACTTCTCAGGCAACACGCGCTTCGAGGAGGGCAGCCTGGTCGCCACCTCCGCCAACGCCCGGTACGAGGTGGAAAAGGGTGTCCTTCACCTCGAGCCCGGCAAGGGACGGCGCGCGGCCCGGCCCACCGTTGTTGACGACCAGGCGACGATCGAGGCCGACCGCGTCGACGTCGGCCTGGACGGGCAGCACGTCGAGGCGGCCGGGAGCGTCAAGACCGATCTGCGGCCTCGCCGCGAGGCGGAGGGCACGCCCGACGCGGAGGCTGGCAAGCCGGGACAGCGGACGCCGGCGCGCCTGCCAGCGATGATGAAGCAGGACGAGCCGGTCTTCGGCACCTCCGACGCGCTGACCTACGAGGGCAAGGCGGGGCGGGCCGTCTATACGGGGCGGGCGCGGCTCTGGCAGGGCGACACCTCGATCAAGGGCGAGCGCGTGACCCTCGACGACCGGACCGGCGACCTGGCAGCCTCGGGGAGCGTCGTCTCCACCATGCGGCTCGAGCAGGTAGACGAGAAGACGAAGCAGACCGAAAGGGTGCTGTCGATGGCCACCGCCGACGACCTGGTGTACGTGGAGGAACGGAGGCGGGCGCGGTACAGGGGGAACGCCAGGCTCAACGGGCCGCAGGGCGACCTGTCGGCACCGGTGATCGACATCTTCCTCCTGGAAGGTGGAAGCCAGGTCGAACGCCTCGAGGCGTACTCGTCCTCCGCGGCGGCGCCGTCCGAGGCGGCCCCGGTCTCGATCACCACGCCCGACGGGCGGCGGGCGACCGGGCTGCGACTGCGCTACGAGGGCGACGGCGAGCGGTACGAGATGGTCGGCGAGCCGGTACGGATCGTCGAAGAATGCCGCGAAACTACTGGCAAAACTTTGACTTTCTTCAGATCGGCTGATAGGATCGTCGTCGACGGCAACGAGCAGACACGCACCGAAGTGAAGGGCAGCAGCGGGTGCTCCGCGCCTCGGCTCGATTGAATGGCCACTCTGCGGACGCTCGAACTGACGAAGTCCTACGGCGGGCGCACGGTGGTGCGCGGCGTAAGCCTCGAGGTCGCGTCGGGCGAGGTGGTCGGCCTGCTCGGGCCGAACGGGGCGGGGAAGACGACGACGTTCTACATGACCGTCGGCCTCACGCCGCCCGACTCGGGCCGGGTGCTGCTGGACGGGCAGGACGTCACCGACGACCCGATGTACATCCGGGCGCGGAAAGGCATCGGCTACCTCCCGCAGGAGCCGTCGGTCTTCCGCGGGCTGACGGTCGAGCAGAACATCCTGACCATCCTCGAGACGCTCGGCCTGGACGCGGCTTCGCGGCGCGCGCGGCTACGGGAGCTGCTGGCCGAGTTGAACCTCACGTCGCTTGCGTCGGCCCCGGCCTACACGCTGTCGGGAGGCGAGCGGCGGCGGGTGGAGATCACGCGCGCGCTCGTCATTTCCCCGCTCTTCATCCTGCTCGACGAGCCGTTCGCGGGGATCGATCCGATCGCGGTCGCGGACATCCAGCGGATCATCTTCCACCTGCGCGAGCGCGGCATCGGCGTCCTGATCACCGACCACAACGTCCGCGAGACGCTGCGGATCACCGATCGGGCCTACATCGTCCACGACGGCACGATCTTCCGGAGCGGCACGCCCGGGAGCCTGGCCAGCGACGAGGACGTGCGACGCATCTATCTCGGGACCGATTTCCGCTTGGACTGAATGGCCGCTGAAGGACGCGGCCTGGTGTTTCAGCACTCTGCGAGGGGGCCGGCCTGCCAGGTTCCGGGGCCGCGTCCCCGCGGCGAACGGCCCGCCGGGCGACAAGCGCATGGCGTTCGCCCACGAGGCGGGCTAAGATTGGTGGGACGGATCCCCGGTCATGGCGATTCAGCAGAAACTTCACACGAAGCTCGTCCAGAAGCTCATTCTCACGCCGTCGCTCCAGCAGGCGATCAAGCTGCTGCCGATGTCCACGCTCGAGCTGGGCGAACTGCTGACGCAGGAGATGGTCGAGAACCCGCTGCTCGAGGAGATGCCGGCCGAGGACCTCCAGGCCGACGCGGCGGTGGCGACCGAGAAGCCGGAAGAGCCGCCCAAGGAACAGAAGGCGGACGCCTGGGACGACCAGGACTACGAGTACTTCTTCGGCGACTACCTCGACGACGGCTACCGGCCCCGGGCCCCGCAGGAGGTCAAGGAACTCCCGCCGATCGAGAACACGCTCTCCACCTCGACCTCGCTCGCCGACCACCTCCTCTGGCAGCTCTCGATCAAGTCGGACGACGAGGTCACCCGCGGGATCGGGACCGCCATCATCGGCAACCTCGACGATGACGGGTACCTCGTCGCGTCGGTGGACGAGATCGCGGCGATGGGCGGGTGGGCGCCCGACGAGGTCGAGCGCGTGCTGCGGCTGGTGCAGTCCTTCGACCCGATCGGCGTCGCGGCGCGCGACCTGCAGGAGTGCCTCTGGCTGCAGATCCGGCACCTGGGGCTCGAGGGGACGCCGACCGAGCGGATCGTCACCGAGCATCTGCGCCTGCTGCAGAACCACCAGGTGCCCGAGCTGGCGCGCAAGCTGGGCGTGGGGCTGGAGGAGCTGAAGCAGCACATCGCGGTGATCCAGCACCTCGACCCGAAGCCGGGCAGCCGCTACAACCGCCCGCAGTCCCAGTACGTCACGCCGGACGTGACGGTGGTGAAGGTCGAGGACGAGTACGTCGTCGTGCTCAACGAGGAAGGGCTGCCGCAGCTGCGGATCAGCCCCGCCTACCGCCGGCTCCTCGACAAGGGGGCCGACAACAGCGACGAGACGCGGGCGTACGTGAAGGACAAGTTCCGCTCGGCGCTGTGGCTGATCAAGTCGGTCGAGCAGCGGCAGAAGACGATCTACAAGGTCGCGCGCAGCATCGTGAACTTCCAGCGGGACTTCCTCGACCACGGGATCGAGCACCTGCGCCCGCTCGTGCTGCGCGACGTCGCCAACGACATCGGCATGCACGAGTCGACGGTCAGCCGCGTGGTGACGAACAAGTACATGCACACGCCGCAGGGCGTGTTCGAGATGAAGTTCTTCTTCCACAGCGGCATCAGCAGCTCCTACGGCGAGAGCGTGTCGTCGGTCACCATCAAGCAGCGGATCAGGAAGATCATCGAGAGCGAGGACCCGCACAAACCGCTCAGCGACTCGAAGATCGTCGGCCTGCTGCAGAAGGAGGGGCTGGTACTCGCCCGCCGCACGATCGCGAAGTACCGCGAGGAGCTGAAAATCCCCACCTCCAACCAGCGCAAGGTGCTGTACTGAACGCCGGCCTATGCGACTCGAACTGACCGGACGGCAAGTCGAGATCACCCCAGTCCTGCGCAAGAAGGTCGAGAAGAAGCTCGCGAAGCTCGACCGCCTGCTCAAGGGCGGCATCGTGTCGGTGCAGGCCGTGCTGGCGCACGAGAAGTACATGCGCCGCGCCGAGATCACCGTGCACACGCGCGGCGAGCAGTTCCTGCACGGCATCTCGGCCAGCAACGACTGGGAGACGTCGATCAACGACTGCGTCGAGAAGATCGTGCAGCAGCTCCAGAAGGTGAAGGGGAAGTGGCAGGAGCGCAAGCGCCGGGCGACCTCGGTGCGGACGCTGCCCCCCGCCCCCCCCGACGGCTCGGTCGCCCCCGAGCCCCCGCGGCGCCCGCGCCTCCGGCGCGTGCCGCGCTACCCGGTCAAGCCGATGTCGGTTGACGAGGCCGCGCTCGCCGTCGAGGGGAGCGACGACGCCTTCCTCGTGTTCCGCAACGCCGCCACCGACGCGATCAACGTCGTCTACCGGCGGAAGGACGGCAACCTCGGCTTGATCGAACCGGAAGACTGACCGCCCCCGCGGGTCGCTCCGCATGGCCACCGTGAACCCGGGCGTCGCCGTCGGCGCCCTGCTGCGCAGCCGCCCCGAGCTGCTCGGCCTGCCGCTCGAGCTGGCGGCCGGCGCCGAGGGGGTTGACCGCCGCATCACCAGCCCGCACATCCAGAAGGTCGGTCTCGCGCTGGCCGGCTTCGACGCCTACCTGGCGGCCGGCCGCCTGCTCATCTTCGGCGAGAGCGAGATCCGCTACCTCGAGGGGCTGCCGTCCTCGGGCCGCGTGGACGCCCTGCGGCGGATGCTCGCGCGCGACATCCCGGCCGTGCTCGTCACCGGCGGCCTCGCCCTGCCTCCCGAGCTGTCGATCGAGAGCGACCGCGCCCGCGTACCGCTGCTGGTCACGCCGGTCGTCACGCCGCTGGCGATCGCCAAGGTCACCGCGCTCCTCGAGGACTCGCTCGCCGAGCGGACGATCCTCCACGCCGTCCTGATGGACATCCTCGGCCTGGGCGTCCTGATCGTCGGCGACAGCGGGATCGGCAAGAGCGAGTGCGCGCTCGACCTGGTGGTGCGCGGCCATCGGCTGGTGGCCGATGACACGGTCGAGGTGCGCCGCCGCGCCGAGAGCATCCTGATCGGCACCTGCCCCGACCTGACCCGCCACCACATGGAGGTGCGCGGCCTGGGCGTCATCAACATCCGCGAGCTGTTCGGCGTCGCTTCCACCCGGTCGTCCAAGCGCGTCGAGCTGGTGGTGCAGCTCGAGCGGTGGGAGGCGGGGCGCGACTACGAGCGCCTCGGCCTGGACCAGGAGCACTACGAGATCCTCGGCCTGCGCGTGCCGCTGATTCGGATGCCGGTGGCGCCGGGGAGAAACGTCGCCATCCTCGTCGAGGTTGCCGCGCGCAACCAGCTGCTGCGGGCGCGCGGTCACCACGCGGCGCAGCGCCTGGCTGCGCGCCTCGAGCGCCGGCTGCGGAACCCCGAGAGCGCCGAGGCCGGCGTCGAGCCGCCGGGCCGCGACGAGGAGGGGGACCGGTGAGCGCGCCGGCGCGGCCCGCCCCGCGGCCCGGGGCGGAGCGGTTCATCGTCCTGACGGGCATGTCGGGCGCCGGCAAGTCGCAGGCCATCCGGGCCCTCGAGGACCTCGGCTACTTCTGCGTGGACAACCTGCCGATCGCCCTGATCCCGACGCTCGCCGAACTGTCGCAGCGCGCCGGCAGCGAGATCCCGCGCGTCGCCATCGTCGTGGACGTTCGCGAGGGGGCGTTTCTCTCGCGGTTCCCCAAGGTGCTGCGCAGCCTGCGCGCGAAGCGGCACCTGTCGCCCGCGCTGATCTACCTCGAGGCCTCCGACGAGGCCCTCGTCCGGCGCTTCAGCGAGACCCGGCGCCCGCACCCGCTCGCCCACGATCGCCCCGTGCTCGACGGGATCCGCGAGGAACGCGAGCGGCTCGAGCCGATCCGGCAGCTGGCCGACCAGATCGTGGACACCTCGAACCTCACCGTCCACGAGCTGCGCAACGTGTTCATGGCGTGGTCGCGCGGCCGCGCCGCGGCGCGCGGCCGGCTGGTGACCTTCCTGAGCTTCGGCTTCAAGCACGGGGTGCCCGCCGAGTCGGACCTCGTCTTCGACGTGCGGTTCCTCCCGAACCCCCACTGCGTCCCCGAACTGCGCGCGAAGACCGGCAAGGACCGCCTGGTAGTCCAGTACATGGAGGAGCACGACTCGACGCGCGAGTTCGTGGCGAAGCTCGAGGACTTCCTTCGGTTCGTCGTCCCGCACTACGTGGCCGAGGGGAAGAGCTACCTGACCGTCGCGATCGGCTGCACGGGCGGCCGGCACCGCTCGGTCATGATTGCCGAAGCGCTGCGGCGCACGCTCGCCGACCTCGAGGGGATCCGCCTGCGGGTGCGTCACAGGGACATCGACGTCGGGGGAGAATAGGGATCGGGGATCAGGATCGGTGATCTGGGGATCGGGATCTAGGGATCGGGGAACGAGGCCAGGCGAGGATCAACATGATTGGCGTGGTGGTGGTGACGCACGGGCAGCTGGCGACCGAGCTGCTGAACGCGGCAGAGACGATCGTCGGCGACCTGCCCCGGTTTGCCGCCGTCTCGATCGGCTGGCACGACGACGTGGACGACGCGCGGGAGGAGATCCGGCAGGCCATCGGCCGCGTCCAGGGACCGGGGGGCGTCCTCATCCTGACCGACATGTTCGGCGGGACTCCTTCCAACCTGGGCCTCACCTTCCTCGAGGCCGACAAGGTCGAGGTGATCACCGGCGTGAACCTCCCGATGCTGATCAAGCTGGCCAGCCTCGAGGGCGAGTCCAACCTCCTCGAGGTGGCGCGGCAGATGCGCGAGCACGGCCGCAACGCCATCTGGGTCGCCTCCGACCTGCTGCGGTCGGAGGGAGCATAGCGATGCAGTCGCAGACGGTCACCGTGCGCAACCAGCTCGGGCTGCACGCCAGGGCCGCGGCGCGGTTCGTCCACCTGGCGAGCCGCTACCAGTCGAAGATCCGTATCGGGCGCGGCCACCGCGTCATGGACGGCAAGAGCATCATGGGCGTACTGCTGCTGGCCGCCTCGCGCGGCACCGAGGTGACGATCTCGGCCGACGGGCCGGACGAGGCCGAGGCCATCGAGGCGCTCTGCCAGCTGGTGGAGTCGGGGTTCGGGGAGGCGCCGTGCACCGCCTGACCGGGATCGGCGTGTCGCCCGGGATTGCCGCCGGGCACGCGGTGATCCTGATGTAAAGCCCGCTCGTCATCCGCTTCCCGATTCCGCCCGAGCGGGTGGGCGAGGAGCTGGCGCGCCTCGACGAAGCCCGCGAGCGCTCGCGCCGCCAGCTGCGCGAGATCAAGGCGCGCATCGCCCGAAGCGCGGGGGCCG
>JARKSS010000372.1 GCA_029974175.1 Vicinamibacterales bacterium | reverse complement strand
ACCGATGACGAGCTGGCCCGCCTATCGGCGGCGCTCTACCAGATTGGCGACGTGCGGATTGCGCAGGGCCGCCTGGCCGAGGCGCGAGCGCCCCTGGGCCAGTCGCTCACCCTGGCGAAGGAGCTGGCCGTCCGCCACCCTCGCGACGGCGAGCGGCTCTTCCAGCTGGCCCAGAGCCACTTCTGGGTGGGCTTCGTCGAGTGGCGGCAGCGCCGCCTGGACGAGGCGCTGGGGCACTTCCGCGAGTACCTCCGGATCGCCGAGCGCCTGGTTGACCTCGATCCGACGCGCAAGGACTGGCGCCTCGAGCTGTCGTCGGCGAACAGCAACATCGGGTCGGTCCTCGAAGAGCAAGGCCACCCGGACGCCGCGCTCGAGCGGTTCGAGGCCTGCCTCGCGATCGAAACGGCCCTGCTCGTCGAGCACCCCGACGACACGACGCTGCGCGGCGCCGTGGCCGCATCGCACAACGCCATCGGCGCGGTGCTGCGCACCCTCGGCCAGCTCGACGAGTCGCTGGCGCATCACAGGCAAGAGCTGGCGTTCCACGAAGAACTCGTGCGCCGCGAGCCGGGTACCGTGCAATGGCAGCAGTTCTTGGGCGTCAGCCACAACCGCGTGGCGATGCTGCTCGAGGCCACGGGCGCGCCAGACCAGGCGGCGGCGCACGCGGCCAGGGCGCTTGCGATTGCCGAGCGGCTGAGCGCCGAGGATCGGTCCAACCTCGATTGGTTGCGCGAGCTGGGGCGCAGCCACCAGCGCGCCGGGACGACAGCCGCCGCGAGGGGGAAAGGAGCCGAGGCGCTGGCCCACCTGCGGACGGCGGTGGCCACGCTGCAGCGCCTGGCGCGGCTCGACCCGCTCAATCCCTCTCGCCGCCGCGATCTCGCCGACGCGCGCGCGGCGCTTGCCGCGCACCTCCTGGACGCGGGCCAGGCAGAACGCGCACGCCACGAGGCGAACCTGGTCGAGGAGATCGCCGGCGCCCTGCTCGCCCAGGCGGCTGACGACCTTCACGCCGTGCGGCTTCGTGGATTGGGCCTGGTGCTGCAGGGCCGCGCGTGGCGCGCCGAAGGTAGCCGGGCACGCGTGGAGGAAGCCTTCGGCCGCGCGGTCGAAGTGCTGGAGCCCGTCGCCCGAGCGTCGCGCGACTACCTGGTGCTTGAGCCCTTCGCGCTCGCGCTTGCGGGCCTCGGCCGGTCGGGCGAGGCGCGAGGCGTCGTGCGCCAGATGGCCGCGATGGGCTATCGCAACCCCGGCCTCGCTACCGCGGTCGGCGGGTCCGGCGCGGCGATGGTGCCGCCCGGCCGGTGACCCCTATCCAAGGAGGGAAGACAGATGCCCCCAATCGAAGTCATCGTCTCGTGGCCGGCGGGCGCTGCCGGTCCGATCGTGGACAAGGACCCGATCGACGTGCCACGGGGCGCGGGCGCCACGGTGATCAGGTGGCGCTGCGGCGAGAACGTGTCGAGGCTGCAGATCAGCGGCCTCGATCCCGCCGTGTTCTCGCCGGCGGCGTCGCCCGGCATGGTGCCCACCTTCACGACCACCGACGCCAATCGCGTGCCGGGCACCTACGAGTACACGCTCGCGGCAACCCGCATCGAGGGCGGCAACAAGGCCGCCGACCCCCGCATCCGGAACGGCGGGTGAGAAAAGGGCTCGGGGCTCAAGGCTCAAGGCTCAGGGCTTGCCGGCCGTAGCCGCGAGCGTCGCGAGCGAAGGCGGGTTCAGGGAAGAGACTGGGGCGGGCACAAGGCCCGCCCCAACGGGGATTAGAAGCGGAACTTCGCGCCGATGCGGATCGCCCGCGGAGCCTGGAAGGCATCCGCTTTCAGGAACCTCGGGTCGAGACGCAGCCCTTCCTGGGCCACCTGCTGGTTGATCCGCTCCTGCACGTTCACCCGGCCCGCGAAGTACTCGTCGAGGCCGATGGCCACGTCGTCGCGCGTCTGCGTGTTGAAGAGCGACGTGGCGGTGTCCTGGTTGAACAGGTTGAGCACGTTCAGGCTCAGCTCGATCCGCCGCCCGCCGAGCCGGATGTCGTGCTGCAGCATGAGGTCGGTCTGCGAGAAGGTCGGCGTCCGGCCGTCGCTCATCCGCCCCAGGTACTGGACGGGGACGAACTGCACGCTCGCCTCGCGCGTGACCGGCGTGCCGCTCGCCAGGTAGTAACCCAGTCCCACGGTCGTCCCGAACGGGAACGAGTAGAAGCCGTTCACCTTGAACTGGTGCGGCCGGTCGGTGCCGAGGCGCCCGAGCACCTCCTTGCCGGTCTGGTCGAACGACATGATCAGCGCGTCGAAGAAGCGGTTCACGTTCGGGCTGAGGCGCCCGCCCTCGTCCGAGCTGGCCAGCCCCGAGTAGTTGCCCCAGAGGCGGCTCCACCGGTAGCTGGTGTCGAGGCCCCAGTTCTGCGAGAAGCGCTTCTTCACGCGGAACTCCACGCTGTCGTAGTCGCGCACGGCCTTGGGCAGCGCGGGGTAGTCGCGGCCGAGGATGTACTGGCCGATGCCGCGGCCAGGGTTGGCGATGTAGAACACCTCGCCGACGCCCGGCACGAGCACGCCGATGTCCTCGATTGCCTGGTCGAGCTGCTTGTGGACGTAGCGGACGCCCACCGACAGCGACCGGCCGATCTCGTGGTCGAGGCCGAGCGTGAACTCCTGCGACCGCATCGGCTTCAGGTCAGGCTCGATCGTCGGGTTGTTCGGGTCGTTCGAGGGGTGCCGGCGGTCGAGCTGCTCGATGAAGGTCCCGCCGCCGCAGTTGGTCGTGCAGCCGCCGGGCGGGATGAAGTTCGGCCAGTCGTACGAGTCGAGCGTGTAGAAGTAGTCGATCCACTTGTCGCCGCCGAACGAGCCGCGCGGCAGCTCCAGCTTGAAGGTGTCGTAGAACATCCCCCAGCTGCCGTACGCCTTCCAGCGGCTGTCGCCCGTGATGTCCCAGGCGAAGCCGAGGCGCGGGGCGATCTTGTCGCCGAAGCCGAACTCGAGGCCGGGCAGCCCCGGGGCGTACGACGGCACCCGTTCGCGCTCGGTGCGGACGCCCAGGTTCAGCGTCAGCCGGTTGTTGACCGTCCAGGCGTCCTGGAGGAACAAACCGACGTTGTTGCTCGTGACCTTGCCGTTGGTCACGATCTGCAGCACGCGGTGGTAGCCGTACTTCCCGCGCACCACCTCGCCCGTGGCCGTGGTGTAGGACCGATCCCAGTAGATGATGTCGCGGGGCTGCTGGTAGCCGGCGATGACGTCGTTCCCGATCCGATCGAACTGCACCCCCGCCTTGAGGGTGTGCTGGCCCGCGAAGTTCCCGAAGTAGGTCGCGTCCGCGTTCACGGAGAACCGCGTCATCAGGTCCTTCGTGGTCGCGTCATTGGTCGGGATGACCGAGCCGCTGGCACGCCGGAGCTCGGCCGGGATCTCCGGGAACATGAAGTTCGAGCCCGAGAACTGGTACCAGACCTCGTTCGGCACCCCGAGGTCCTCGAGGTCGGACCGGAAGTAGCCGACGCGGCCCGAGAGGAACAGCTTCGGCGTGGCGATCAGGTCGAGCGTCCCCTGGTACGTCGCGCTCGGCGCGTTCTGGCCGAGGCTCGGGTAGTCGAACTCGGGGTTGCCGCTGCCGTCGAGCACGGGCAGCTGGCCGCGCTGCCGGTACGGGTCGAGCGTCGTCGAGAACTTGGCCCGGAGACTGTCGCTCAGCTGGCTCGTGATGTTGCCGACGAAGTTGTGCCGCCGTTCCTTCGACTTGAACGTCCCGGTCGTGTCGTTGGCCAGAAAGGTCACGGTCCGGTCGGTCGTGGTGAGCCGGGGCACGTACCCCGCGAAGAACCACAGCCGGTCGCGCATGATCGGCCCGCCCAGCGTGACGGCCGGCTCGACCTGCGTCCAGTTGTCCTCGGGGTACCGGATGTACTCCGCCACGCGGTCGTCCAGCGGATTGAGCCGCAGCGTCTGCCGGGGATCGGCCTCGAGGTCGTCCGACTCGAAGTACGCGCCGGCGACGCCGTGCCAGTTGTTCGTCCCGCTGCGCGTGATGACGTTGATGACGCCGCCCGTCGCGCCGCCGAACTCCGCCGCGAAGCCGCTCGACTTGACCTGCACCTCCTCGACGAAGTCCACCACCAGCGTCTTCCCGGACGCACCGGTCTGCAGGTCGGTGGTGTCGACGCCGTCGATGACGAACTTGTTCTCGGCGCCGCTGGCCCCGTCGATCGAGATGCCGCCCGCGTCGCCCTCCTGGTTGGCGCCCGGCGCCACGGTGACGACGCTGGTGAAGTCGCGCCCCTTCGGGATCCGATCGATGAACTCGGCCTCGATGTTCGCGAACGAGGCGCTCTGCTTGACGTCGATGAGCGGGCTCTCACCCGTGACGACGACGTTCTCGGTGACGCCGCCGACCTGGAGGGTGAGATCCACCTTGAGTACCTGGCCCAGGCGCAGGTCCACCGTGTCCGACCGGGCCGGGGTGAAGCCTTCGAGCGTGGCCGTCACCTCGTAGGTGCCCGGAGGAAGCGACGGGAACCGGTAGACGCCGTTCTGATCGCTGACCGCCGAGACGACGCCGCGGGTGGCCGACCGCGCCTCCACCGTCACGCCCGGCAGCACCGCGCCGGACGTGTCGGTGATGACTCCCTCGATCGCTCCGCGCTGTTCCTGCGCCGTGGCAGGGAACGCGACCAGTGAGGCCACCAGCACGAAACCGACAAGCACGCGATATCTCATGTTTCCTCCCGGGCGTTCCCGCCGCCTGCCGGTCCGGAGGCACGCGGGGAGCGAGTCCACCGCCCCCGGACCGTCAGCGATTCCTTGCGGGACCTGCCCGCCGTACGGTTCGGCACTCGGGATGCCAAGTCGCCTCGTCTGCGGATGTTTTTGCAGAGCGGATGTTTATGGCTATATGGATGAGCTTTGCCTGGCGCCAGTCCTTCGAGCGGTTGGATCGCCGACACGAGTGATTGGATTGAGGGGCTTCCGCCCCCGCCACTGCGCCCGCCTTGGGACGAACCGCGTTCGCCGGTTCACAGGTGACGCCGCTCGAGGGCTCAGGGCGCAGGGCGCAAGGCTCAGGGCTTGCCGCGCCGAGTTCGCCGAGGAGCTCCGCCAGCCTGAGGCGAAGCGAAGGCGGCCTCATGACTCAGGGCTTGCTGGTGCCGGGCCTGCATTTCATGTTGAAA
>JARKSS010000369.1 GCA_029974175.1 Vicinamibacterales bacterium | reverse complement strand
ACATCGGCGGCGGCACCACCGACATCGCCGTCATCTCGCTGGCGGGCATCGTCTACAGCAAGGCGGTGCGCGTGGCCGGCAACGAGATGGACGAGGCGATCATCCAGTACATCAAGAAGACGTACAACCTGCTCATCGGCGAGCGCACGGCCGAGGCCATCAAGATGGAGATCGGCTCGGCGTTCCCGCTCGAGGAGCGGTTGAGCATGGAGATCAAGGGGCGGCACCTGATCGAGGGGGTGCCGAAGACCATTACGATCACCGACGAGGAGATCCGCGAGGCGCTCGCCGAGACGGTCAACGTGATCGTGGACGCCGTGCGCGTGGCGCTCGAGCGGACGCCCCCCGAGCTGTCGGCCGACATCGTCGATCGGGGCATCGTGCTGACCGGCGGCGGATCGCTCCTCAAGAACCTGGACAAGCGCCTCCGCGAGGAGACGGGGCTCCCGCTGGCCATGGCCGAAGACCCGCTGTCGTCGGTTGTGCTGGGGGCCGGGAAGATGCTTTCGGACTTCAACTTGCTCCGGAAGATATCGATTGACTAACTTCTCCGGCATTCGCGGGCGAAGCGGCTACCTGTTCGTGGCTGTCGCCGTCGGGCACATCATCCTGATTTCCGCGCAGGTCAACACCCGGTCGGGTGTGCCCGTGCTGCAGGCGGTGCTGTTCGGGGCGCTGGCCGAGGTGCAGCGCCTGACCTCGGGCGTGATGGACGCCGCGCACCGGGGCTGGGAGGGCTACGTCCGTCTCGGCGATGCCCAGGCCGAGAACGAGCGGCTGCGCCAGGAGGTCGCCGACCTGCGGGTGCAGCTGCAGCTCGCGCGCGCCGAGGCCGGCCGCACCGCCCGGATGCGGGAGCTGCTCGACCTGCGCGACCGCACCAGGCTGCCCACGCGCGCCGCCGAGATCATCGGCACCAGCGCCACCACCGACTTCAAGACCGTCACGATCGACCGCGGCACCGACCACGGCGTGCTGACCGACATGGCCGTCGTGTCGCCCGAGGGCGCGGTCGGCCGCGTGGTCATGCCGACCCGGCATGCCGCGAAGGTCCAGCTGCTGATCGACCGCTCGGCCGCGGTCGCGGTGGTCGTCGAGCGGTCGCGCGCGCAGGGCGTCGCGTTCGGCACCGGCGACACGACCCTCCGGCTCGAGTACCTGCCCACCACCGCCGACATCGCCGAGGGTGACGTCCTGACGACCTCGGGCATCGACGGCATCTACCCTCCGGGCTTCGTGGTCGGGCGGATCGAGCGGATCGAGCGGGCCGGCGGGGTGTTCAAGTCGATCCGGGTGGCGCCGAGCGTTGACTTCGGAAGGCTCGAGGCGGTGCTCGTCGTCGTGGCGCCCAAAGAAGAGGCCAGCGTTCCCACGGAACAGGCCGCCGCGTCCGGGGCGCGGGAGGGGTCGCGATGACGGTGCTGCGTGTCCTGCTGACCGTTGCCGCCGCGCTCGTCCTCCAGACGACGCTGGCGCGCTTCCTGGTGCGCGGAACCGGCGGCGTGGACCTCGTGCTGGTGGCGGTCGTGTACCTCGGCCTCACGTCGGGCCCGACCGCCGGGATTCTCTCGGGGACGATTGCCGGGCTGGCGCAGGACTCGCTCGGCAGCGGCATCATCGGCGTCGGCGGTCTGGCCAAGACCGTTGTCGGCTACCTGGCCGGCCGCATCGGCACCACCTTCATCGTGTCGCAGACCATTCCCCGGTTCCTCGTGTTCTTCGGGGCGACGCTGCTGCAGGTGGGCCTCACCAGCGGCCTCTACTACCTGCTCGATCCGCAGCCCCCGGTCGTCACGGGGTACGCCGTCCTCGGCGAATCACTGGCCAACGCCCTGATCGGCGTAGTGTTCTTCCAGATCGTGGATGCGCTTCCGGGCATGATCGACCGCCGTCGCGCGATGTCGCGGGGGAGGGTGTCGCGGGGGAGGGTGCGGTGAGGCTGCTGGCTCCTGCCGAACCCTCGGTGTCACGGCCCCAGGATCGCCGGAAGCTGGCCGTCCGCCTGAACGGGATCCAGGCGGCCATCACGGTCGTGTTCGCCGCCCTGGCCCTCGCCTTCTGGTACTTCCAGGTCGTGCAGCACGCGAAGTTCCGCGAGCTGGCCGAGAACAACCACCAGCGGACGCTGTCGCTGCGCGCGCCGCGCGGCGTGCTCTACGATCGCCACGGGACGATCCTGGTGGAGAACCGCGACTCGTTTGTGATCTCGCTGGTGCGCGAGCACATGAAGGACCCCGACGCGACCATCCGGCTGCTGTGCCGGGTCGCGCAGCTCGACGAGGCGGCGGTGCGGGAAACGATACGGCGCAACCGCAACCTGCCCGCCTACCGCCCCATCCCCGTGGTCGAGGATGCCTCGCTCGCCCAGGTGGCGGCCGTGATGGCGCGCCGCCTCGACACCGAGCTGCCGGGCGTCATCGTCGAACGGGTCCCGACGCGGCGGTACCCAGCCGAGTCGCTGGCGGCCCACCTGTTCGGCTACGTCGGGCAGGCAACCGAGGAGCAGGTCGAGGTTGGCGGGCCGCAGCCGGGCGACATCGTCGGGCAGTCGGGGATCGAGAAGGTCTACAACCGCCTGTTGATGGGGCAGGACGGCGCCCGCCGCGTGGTCGTCAACAGCACCGGCCGCGAGATCCGGACCATCGAGGAGATCCCGCCGTCCGAGGGGCGCCGGGTGCAGCTGACCCTCGACTACGACCTGCAGCGCGCGGCCGAGGAGGCTTTCCGCGGCTACGGTTACGCGGGTGCGGCGGTCTTCCTCGACCCGCGCACGGGAGAGGTGCTCGCCTACGTGTCGCTCCCCGCGTACGACCCGAACGCCTTTGCCGGGGGAATCGACCGGGTCACCTGGAACCGGCTCAACACCGACAGGCTGCGGCCGCTGCAGAACCGCGCCATCCAGGGGCGGTACTCGCCGGGCTCGACCTTCAAGATCGTCGTGGCGACGGCCGCCCTCGAGGAGGGGCTGGTGACGCCCGATTTCCGCGTGCACTGCGGCGGGGGGGCCAGCTTCTACGGCCGGTACTTCCAGTGCTGGGAGAAGCGGGGCCACGGCAGCCTCGACCTGCGGCACGCGATCGAGCGGTCGTGCAACGTGTACTTCTACACGCTGGGCAACATGGTCGGGATCGACCGGCTGCACAAGTGGGCGACCCTGCTGGGGCTCGGCGAGAAGAGCGGCATCGACCTGCCGAACGAGATCGACGGGATCATGCCGTCCACCGCCTGGAAGCAGGCGCGCTTCGGCGAGAAGTGGTACTCGGGCGAGACGATCTCGGTCGCGATCGGGCAGGGATACGTGTCAGTCACACCGATCCAGCTGGCCGTGATGATGGCCACCGTGGCCAACGGCGGCACCCGCGTGACCCCCCACCTCGTGCGGGCCGAGAACACCGGGAGCGGCTGGAAGCCGCTGCCGCCGCCGCCGCCGAAGTCGAGGGTCACCTTCAAGCCGGAAACGCTGGCCGCCCTGCGCGAGGGGCTGTGGCTGGTCGTCAACGGCGCAGGCACCGGCGGGCGGGCGCGGATCCCGGGGCGCGACGTGGCGGGGAAGACGGGCACCGCGCAGGTCATCTCGCTGCAGGGAGGGCGGGCTGCGGCCGGCCGCACCGACAAGGACCTGCGCGACCACGGCTGGTTCGTCTTCTTCGCACCGCGCGACAACCCCGAGATTGCCGGGGTGGTGTTCGCCGAGCACTCCGAGCACGGCTACCTGGCCGCCCCGATCGCGAAGTACGTGATGGAGACCTACTTCGCCAAGAAGGAAGGGCGGCCGCTGCCCACCTTCACGCCGCCGGCCGCGCCGGCGCCGAAGGTGGCGACCGTCGCCGCCGCCGCCCAGACGTCGCCGTAGCGCAGGGCCTTGGCCCCGCGGGGTCACCATTGTCGGGGCGGTTCTTGTGCCCTTCGACATTGCTCAGGACACCCTGAGCTCGCCGAAAGGTGGCCGCCCGATCGGATCGTGTGTCATATCGCCGGGCGTCGGCCCGGCGGCATCGCCATGCTCGAACGCCGCCTCTACTACCACATCGACTGGCTGCTGATCGCGGCGATCGCCGCGCTGTCGGCGATTGGCGTGGCGATGATCTACAGCACCACGCACGCGGGGCCGAACGCGGGGCTCTACGTGCGCCAGCTCTACGCGATCGGCATCGGCGCGTTCGTGTTCATGGCCTGCCTGACGATCGACTACCGGACGCTGGCCGACAACTCGCTGGCCATCTACGGCCTGATCATCGCGCTGCTGGTCGGCGTGCTGCTGTTCGGGACGACCGGCGGCGGCGCCCGGCGGTGGATCGAGCTGCCGTTCTTCAACCTGCAGCCGTCCGAGTTCGCCAAGGTCGCGCTGGCCCTGGCGCTGGCCAAGTTCTTCGACGAGAGCCGCCGCGGCAGCCCCTCGGTGACCGACCTCGCGGTGGGCGGCGGCCTCACGCTCATCCCGTTCATCCTGATCGCGAAGCAGCCGGACCTCGGCACCGCGGTGACGCTGGTGCCGATCTTCCTGGCAGTGGCGTTCCTCGCGGGCATGCGCCTGCGGCTGCTGGGCATCCTGCTGATCCTGGCGGTCCTGGCGGCGCCGGTGGCGTGGCGCTACGCGTTGAAGGACTACCAGCGGAGCCGGATCGCGACCTTCATCAACCCCGAGCAGGACCCGCGGGGCGCGGGCTACCAGCAGATCCAGGCACGGATCAGCGTGGGCTCGGGGGGCATCTGGGGCAAGGGGTTTCTCAAGGGCACCCAGGGGCAGCTGCGCTTCCTGCCGGTGGCCTGGAACGATTTCGTCTTCTCGGTGCTGGCCGAGGAGCAGGGGTTCGTCGGCGTGATCGTGGCGCTGGGACTGTATCTGTTCGTGATCGTGAGATCCCTGGAGGCGGCGCGGCTGTCCAAGGATCGGCTGGGGGCCTACCTGGTCATCGGGATCCTGGCCACCTTCACCTTCCAGGTGATCTACAACATAACGATGTCGGCCGGGCTGGCGCCGGTCAAGGGGCTCACCTTGCCGCTGATGAGCTCCGGGGGGTCGTCGATCATCGCCACCCTCGCCGGCTTCGGCCTGATCCTGAACGTCAGGATGCGCCGATTCACAAACTAGGCTCACGGCTCACGGCTCGCGGCCCTGGCGGCGTTTCGAATTGCGCCGCAAGCCGCTGGCCGCAGGCTGCTGGCCCCAAGAGATCGCCGGATGAACAAGGAGATGATCGTCTCCTCGAACGGCCACCAGACCATGGTGGCCATCCTCGAGGACGACCAGGTCAGCGAAGTCTTCATCGAGCGCGAGCGACAGCGCGGGATCGTCGGCAACGTCTACAAGGGCCGCGTCTCGAAGGTGCTGCCGGGCATGCAGTCGGCCTTCGTGGACGTCGGCCTCGAGCGCGATGGGTTCCTCTACGTCAGCGACGTCGTCGACACGATGGAGGAGTTCGAGCGGCTCGAGTCGGGCGAGGACGAGAACGGCGACGAGGAGCCCGAGCGCCGCGGCGGGCCGCAGGCCAAGATCGAGGAGCTGATCCGCGAGGGCCAGGACATCATCGTGCAGGTGGCCAAGGAGCCGCTGGGCACCAAGGGCGCCCGGCTCACCTCGCACGTGACGATGGCCGGGCGCTTCCTCGTCTTCATGCCCACCGTGGATCACGTGGGGGTCTCGCGGAAGATCGAGTCGCGCGAGGAGCGGGCGCGCCTGCGCGGCATCGTGCGCGAGTTCCGCGAGCAGCACGGCTTCACAGGCGGGGTAATCATCCGCACCGCGGCCGCCGGCCGCCCCCCCGAGGACATCACGGCCGACCTCGAGTACTTCCAGCGCATCTGGGCCGAGGTGCGCCAGCGCGCCGACTCGGTGCGGCCCCCGGCCGTGATCTACCGCGAGCTGGGGCTGGTGAACAAGCTGCTCCGCGACCTGCTGAGCAGCGACTACTCGGTCATCCGGCTCGACGACCCCCAGGACTACCAGCAGGCGAAGGAGCTGGTGCAGCGGCTCATGCCGTCGATGGTGGGGCGCGTGAAGCTGTACCAGAAGCCGTTCCCGATCTTCGAGGAGTACGGCGTCCAGCAGGAGATCGAGAAGGCCCTGCGCAGCAAGGTCTGGCTCAAGTCGGGCGGCTACATCGTCGTCAACCAGACCGAGGCGCTGGTGGCCATCGACGTGAACACCGGGCGGTACGTCGGGAAGAAGAACGGCCGCCTCGAGGACACCATCGTCAAGACGAACCTCGAGGCCGTGCGGGAGATCGTCCGGCAGATCCGGCTGCGCGACCTGGGCGGCATCATCGTCCTCGACTTCATCGACATGGAGGAGAAGAAGAACCGCCAGAAGGTGCTGCAGGCGGTGGAGCAGGAGCTGAAGAAGGACCGCTCGCCCTCGAAGGCGGTGGCGGTCTCGGACTTCGGCCTGATCATCATCACCCGGAAGCGCGTGAAGCAGAGCCTCGAGCGGACCCTCACCGAGCCGTGCCCGTACTGCTCAGGCAGCGGCGTCATCAAGTCGTCGGCCACCATCTGCTACGAGATCCTCGACGAGGTCCGGAAGATCGGCCCCGAGCTGAACGGGGCGGGGGTGGTGCTGCGCGTGAACCCCGAGATTGCCCGGGCGCTGCAGGAAGAGGAAAGCGGCGTCCTGCGCGAACTGCGCGAGACCATCCGCAAGGAGGTGACCTTGCGGCCCGATCACCTCCTCCACCACGAGCAGTTCGACGTGATGGCCCGATAACAGAAAGGGCGGCCACCCTTCGGCGAGCTCAGGGTGGGGCCGCCCTTCATGACGGGTGGTTGCCCTTGTGGGCGCCCCCTGTCCTATCTCTTCGTCACGACAATCGAGCCCGAGAAGGTGGTCAGCGACAGGAGGGCGCTGGCGTCGCCGTGAACGCCGCGCAGCGCCTGGTGCCCGCGGCCGGTACGGACCGCCCCGCGGCCGGGCCCGCCGACGGTGATGGGCAGGTCGGAGCGGACGTTCCCGCTGAAGCTCGTGGCCTCGATCTCGAAACCCGCGTCGTTGGCGACGGCCACCCGCACGTCGCCCGAGTGCGACTTCATCTCGTAGCGCCCGCCCTGGGCCAGCGGCCCCGAGAAGTTCACGCCGCCGCTCACCGACTTGGCGCCGACGCGGCTGCCGGTGACGTTGACGAGACGCAGCTCGCCGCTGACCGTCTCGGCCGAGAGGCCGCGAACCTGCGCGTCGCGCACCGTCACGTTGCCGCTCACGCTCTCGAGCCGCAGGTCGCGCTCGTGCTTCACCGCCGAGACGTCGATGTTGCCCGACACCGACTTCAGCTGGCTGGCGCCGGCCACGTCCACCGCGTTCACGTTGCCGCTCACGCTCTCGGATCGCACATCACCGTGGATGCCGGTGATCCGGACGTTGCCCGACACCGACCGGATGTCGAGCGAGGTTCCCGGGGGCGCCGTGACGTTGAAGTCCACCGAGGCGTGGTTCCGCTGACCGGTGTAGACGACCCGCACCTCGACGCGCCCGGCCCGCTCGTTCATCTCCACCTGGGTGCGCGCGAACTGGTCGGCCGCGTCGCCGCGCGCGCGCTTGATCGCCTCGACGGCAATGGTGTCGCCCTGAGCCGCCTGGATGGTGATGTCGCCGCTGACGTTCGCCAGCGTCAGCGTGCCGTTCGGACCCACCTTGAAGCTTCGGGCGATGCGCTCGGTTTGCTCGGGCCCGCGGCGCGCCCGCTGGCTCTCGGTCCAGGTGCGCGCCGTCCACCGCGCGTCCCGCGTGGCCGACGCGATGTGCCGATCGAGGTCGCGCATCTCGCGCGTCACCTCGCGCCGCATCTCGCGCGTCACCTCGCGCCGCACCTCGCGCATCGCCTCGCGCATGGCCGCCTCGGCCTCGCGGAGCGCCTGCCCGATGGCCGGCGGCGCCTCGGTGACGTCGTCCCAGATGGGAGGTGCCGGGGGGACCGGGGGCGCCGGCGCCTGCGCCAGGGCCGGGGCGGCGCCGAGGAGGCCGATGCTCGCGACGAGGGCCAGACGAAGGGGTGTAGGTGACATATGAGGCCTCTGTTATCGCTCGATGCCGCCAACGATCTGGGCGGCGCCCGCCTGGTTGCCCTTCCGCATCTCGTTGACCAGCGCGACCATGTCCTTCAGCAGGTCCACCTTCCGCCGCAGCGCCTCGAACAGCGTGGTCTGCGCGGCCTCGTTGGCCGGCTGCGCCTTCAACGCCTCGCGGCTCTCGCGCACGGCCTGGTCGATGATGCCGATGTTCTTCTGCAGCACCGCGGCGGTCTGCGGATCCACCGCTCCCTGCCCCTCGCGCCAGACCTGCTCGAGCCCCGCGATCGCGTTCTGGTAGTGCTGGTCGGCCAGCTGCAGTTCCATCTCGACGGTTGAGACGAGATCCGCGGTCGCCGCGTTGGCTGGCCCCGCCCCGTCTGCGTGGTCGTCGGGGGCCGAGGGGGTGCGGTAAAGAACCAGCGTCGTGGCTACCGCGATGGTCAGAACGGCGGCGGCCGCGAGGATGCCCCAAGCCGGCCGCCAGGTAGCGAACACGCCGCCGCGGGCCTGTTTGGCGCCGCGCGCCGCCTTGCTGCGCGCCGCAGGCTCGGCGTCGAGCGCCGCCGACAGCTTTGCCCACCCGTCGGCGGGTGGCTCGACACGCGGAAGGGCACGCGCGCTTTCCCTGATCCGCCGCAGGTCGGCGAGGGTGGTCCGGCAGCTGGCGCACGTCCGGAGATGGGCCTCCACGCGCTCGCGGGCCTCGCCGGCCAGCGTGCCGTCCACCAGTTCGTCGAGCTGGATTCCGAGTTCTTCGCAGGACATGGCGTTCACCCGGGCCCTAACAGGCCGCTGGAAAGCGCGGCCTGAATGCAAAATCCAAAAGGAAGAATGTAGAAACACGCCCTTTTTTCATTCTCCATTCTTCCTTTTGCATTGCAGGCGTCTTTCCTCGGCAACCTGCTGACTCCTCCCCCCAGCCAGCATTCCTCTCAGCTTCCTTCGTGCCTTGTGGAGCAGCGACTTCGAGCTGCCCTCGCTGATGTCCAGCATGCCCGCGATCTCGTCGTGCTGGTAGCCTTCCACGTCGTGCAGCACGAACGCCGCGCGATAGCTGGGCGGCAGCTCGCGGATCGCCTGCTCGAGGTCGATCCGGGTGATGTGCAGCTCGGCCGCCCGTTCGCCGCTTGCGAGTTCGTGCGCCCCTTCCTCGTCGATCGAATCGGTCAGCTGCGTCACGCGGCCCTGCCGGCTCCTCAGCCGGTCGAGGCAAAGGTTGAGGGCCAGCCGGTAGAGCCAGGTGCCCAGTGAGGCATCGCCCTTGTAGCTGTCGAGCTTCCGGTACGCCTGGAGAAAGATCTCCTGGAGGAGGTCGTCCGCGTCGTTGGGCCCGCCCGCCATCCGCCAGGCCAGGTTGTAGAGCCGGCCGGCGTGCTGGCGGTAGATACCCTCGAACGCGTCCCGATCGCCTGCCAGGCACCGGGCGACGAGTTCCCGGTCGCCGCCTGTCACTACCGGGTTAGACGGGCTCATGGTCATCCTGCGTTGCCTGCCGGGTACGAAGGGGGCATGAGCGGGCGTACCTGCTAGCAAAGGATACGACGAAGGGGGTGGATGGGTTCTACAATCTCCCCGTGTCCGACTTCACGGAGCGGGTGATCAGGGTCGTGCGGCGCATTCCGCCGGGCCGGGTGGCCACCTACGGAGACGTGGCTGAACTCGCAGGGTACCCGGGCGCCGCCCGGGCCGTCGGGACCGTCATGCGGCGGTGTAGCAGCCGCGACGTGCCCTGCCACCGCGTCGTGAGCGCGGGCGGCACGCTTGGAGGGTACGGCGGAAACCTCGAGTTGAAACGCGCGCTGCTGCGGGCCGAGTCGCTGGTGGTCGGCCGCAACCGCATCCGCAACTTCGCCCGCGTGCGGTGGCAAGGGAAGAAGCGGGGCTGACGTCACGCCGCGCGGGCGTCGAAGGAAGCCGCCGCCCTTGCCTCGCGCGCCATCTCCTCGTTCAGCAGGCGGTGCTTCGCCTTCAGGCTTTCCAGGTCGGGTTCGAGCGCGGCAATCTGGTCGGTCAGCTCGAAGATGGTGCCCGCCGCCTCGTCGCGCGCCGCCTCGTACTCCTCCAGCGCCTTCGCCGGCCCCTTGCCTATGGCCCACGCCAGCAGCTCCGCATCCCTGAACGCATCGGTGATGCCGTGTGCCGTCAGTGGATCCTTGAAATACCCCGCGTCGCCGACCAGCGCCCACCCCGGCCCCGCGCTCCGGCGGAAGAAGCCGGCGCGGCCCGGGAACCCGTGATAGGCTCCGTCACGCCTGGCTGTCGCGAGGGCCGCGGCGAGATCGGGGTCGCACTCCGCGATGACGCGGCGGTACCCATTCTCGATGTCGTGTCGCAGCTCGTTTTCGAAGCGTTGGGCGCGGGTTGCCGCGAACACGCAGGTCCGCCCTTCGTTGGTCGGGATGACACCCGCCGCCACCCCGGGTCCGAAGCACCACCGATACTCCTAGACGCCGAGGTCCTGCCAGTACGCGTAGATGACGCCCGTTGCGTGCCGGCCCGCACGATAGGTACTGGCTCCGGCCAGGCTGGCGACGGTCGATCTCAGACCGTCGGCCCCGACAACGACCTCGGCCTTCAGCCTGAGGACGCCGCCGTCCTCGCCGCTTGCGACCACGCCTTCGACTCGGCCACCGGCGGCCACGATCAGCCCTGACACCCGGCTGCCGTAGATCACCGTGGCGCCCGCCTCGAGCGCCGCGTCCACGAGCACGCGGTCGAGCAGCGTGCGGCGCGGGGCATAGAGCGCCTCCACGCCGTCACGCGGCTTGATGGCCAGGGAGATCTCGTCGCCGCCGTACCGGAAGGACACGCGCGTGATGGGCGGAGTGCCGGCTTCGGCGATCGCCGGCAGCAGGCCCCAGCGATGGAGCCGCACGACCGCCGCGCGCATCAACACGTGTGTTGAAAGCGTGTCGGTGCCGTAGCGGCCGCGCTCGACCACGGTGACGCGAAGACCCGACCGCGCCAGCAGCATCGCGGTGGCGGCCCCGGCGCACCGGGCGCCGACGACGATGACGTCGGAAGAAGGGCTCATGGTTCAAGGCTCAGGGCTCACGACTTGCCCGCCGTAGCCGCGAGCGCGGCGAGCGTCTGGCGAAGGCGGGCTCATGGTTCACGGCTCAGCGCGCTGCGTCGTGGTGGCGGGCCAGGCGGGCCGCGATTTGGTCCGCGATGAACTCGGCATCGTCGCCAACGCCGTCGATGAAGGCCGAGTTCCGCTTGCGCTGGAACTGGAGGCCCACCGCGTAGAGGCCCGGCAGCCTCGTTACGCCCTCCTCGTGAATCAGCTCGCCCCGCCCGTCGAAGACCGGCGCACGCAGCCAGAAGTAGTCGCGCCGGAAGCCGGTGGCCCAGACGACGGTCTGGATTCCCTCGGCTCTCAGGTCCAGCGAGGTTGGGACGCGGGCGGGCACCAGCGGCCAGTAGGGCACGAAGGGATCGGCCTTCGGCGCCTCGGGCTGGGTGCGCGCGATGAACGCGTCGATGCGGCCGAGCAGCGACGCCAGCTTGATGTCGGCTGCCGCCACCGTCGCCGTGAGGTCGTCGTCAAAGCACAGGCGGTGACCGGTCTCGGCGCCGATGAGCCGGCCGACCAGGCGCACGCCCCGCTGCTGCAGCACGGCGAGGTCGAGCGTCGAGTGATCGGGGCGGCCGATCAGCTGCAGCGAGGGCTGGCGCCGCGACACCTCGATGTCGGCCACGCGGGCGGTGGGTTCGGCCAGCAGGCCCATGGCGTCGAGCCAGCCGAGGACGTCGCGCCCGCGGTACATCCTCGGCAGCCGCAGGTGGCGCCCGACGGCCAGCGTCACCGGGCGCCCCGAGGCCTGGATCTCGTCGGCCAGCTGGATGCCCGACGCGGCGGCGCCCACCACCAGCGCGCCGCCGGGCGGCAGATGTTCGGGACCACGGTACTCGTTCGGCGTCAGCTGCAGCAGGCCGGCGGAAAGCTGGCGCGAGGCCGCGGGCACCAACGGCACGTCGCTGTAGCCCGTGGCGATGACCACGTTGGCCGCCCTCCACTCGCCACGGTCCGTGCCGACGACCCAGCCGCCGTTCGACGGCTCGACGCGAGTGACGGTGGTCTGCCGCTCGATCGGCACGCGCCCCAGGGCGGCGTATCGTTCGAGCAGGGCGGCCACCTCGAGCGTGCCCATGTAACCGTCCGGATCGTCGCCTTCGTACCGATACCCCGGGAGGCGGGTCATCCAGTTTGGCGTGAGCAGGCTGAGGCTGGGCCATCGCTCCGAGCGCCAGCGCTCGCCGACACGCCCGCGCTCGAGCACGACGTGATCGACGTTCCGCGAGGTGAGACAGACGCTCGTCGCGAGCCCTGCCTGCCCTCCGCCGACGATCACCGCGCCGGTGCGCTTCATGAGTTCTCGGTCCGGCAGCTGTCCTATCCGGCGGCTTCGCGCGCGACCTCGACCCTGAGGTCGATGGGGACCCCGTTGGCGAGCACGTCGTAGACGGCCGACCGCGCACGCGACTGCTCGACGATGGCCTGCAGCTTTTCGGGCGGTGCGTCGCCGGCGATGGTGAAGGTGGCGCGGATCCTCTCGTAGCCGTTGCGGCCCTCGGTCGGCAGGCCGAGGATGCCGCGCAGGTCGATGTCACCCTCGAGCCGCGACTCGACACTGGTCAGCCGCACGCCACGCGCCGCCGCGATGTTCCCGATGCCCGCGGTGAGGCACGAGGCGAGTGCCACCAGCAGGAACTCCACGGGCGTCGCGCCGTTGTCGCCGCCCACCAGGACGGCGGGGTGGTCGGCATCGAACTCGAACGCGCGCACGTGGTGCTGCTCGCCGCCGGCGCCGGTGAACGACTCGACGGTCGTCCTGCTGTGCGTGCCGAGCTGCCAGCGGTTGATGGCGCGGAACTGGAACCGGGCCAGCTCGGGCTGCCGGCCCACGAGGTCGATCGTCCCGAACAGCTTTGGAGTGTCGACGCCGTTCAAGGGAGGCCGCGGGTTGGAGGAGGCTGGTTGCATGCGCATCTCCTGTCGAAGGTCGGATAGCCCGTCTTTTTGTGGAACGTGGACAGGCCGTGGGCTGCAGTTGCGGTACCAAGGGCCCCACCTCTCAGGATTCCTGCACCTTTCGGGGCGGTCCGGGGAGTTGAGGGCGCGCAAGTGTACGAATACTGAACACGATGCCTGTGCGAGTCCGCTCCGTTTTGCGTGCAATACAAGAGGTTGTGTAGTTGCTACATGGTCCGACCCTTCCGGTCGTGGCTCGGCGCGGAGCCGTACCGGGAGCGAATGGACAAAAATGGCCCAAAAACGCCGATCCAAGGGGTGGCTCAACTCTTGCCGTTGGAACCAGCCGTCCCCCGTGTGTGCCACGGGGGCTTGCCAGGGCGGAGGAGAGCGATGCAGTTGGTACGGCGCGATTTTCGGAATCACGACGTCCCGCGCGAGCGCTTTGCCGAGATTCGTGATGTCGGTGGGCGGCTGGAAAACATGGTGTCCCGCTACGAGCGCCTGGTGCGGGACATGTTGAGGGAGTCGGTGCCGGCTGGGGAGCTGCAGTCGCGGCTTCGCCTGCTGAACCGGGAAATGGGGATGCTGGCGTTGTCGCTGCAGGACCTGATGGTGGCGAAGCGCGAGGCGCTGCCGACCTACGAGACGGCAGGCCGGGCGGAGCGGACCAGCGCGGTGGCGTCGGCGTAGGTCTCGGGCCCTTCTTCCCCCGTTGCTCGTCCGCCGGTCTTCGCGGTTCCCCCCTCGGACGTCCCCTCGACGGCGTTGGTGACCAGGGTCCCCGAAGCCCCGCCCCCGTGGGGGCGAGGCTGTCCTCTGACTCTGCGCGTAGCGGTTTGACAATAGTCAGCCTCTTGGGCGACTACTGTCGGCTGTCGGCGGTCTTTTCGTCTGAAGCCCTTCCCTTTCCGATCCGATAACCACTACAGGACACGGGAGTTACCCCCGCGCGGCGCGTGCGCGCGCCCGTGGCGGCGGCTTTGCACCGGCTGAGCCGGCGTCGGCACTCGGCATGCCCCCCACCGCGGGCGTGCCGTCGGCCCTCGTGAACCTGCCCCCGGCTTCAGGAGCTCTCCGTGCGGGAACAGGAGCACGGCGACCGGACGCGCCGGCTGGCTGCCGTGATGCGGTTCGTCGCGCAGATGCGCGACACGCCCGGCGAGACCGAGCTGATCGACTCGCTGGTGCAGGCGGCGGCCGTCTGGTTCGACCTCGATGCGCGGGCGTACCGCGCGGGTCTCGATGGGCGGTGCGAACTGGTGGTCAACCTGCCCGGGGCCGACGTGGCGGGCGACCCTTCGAGCTTCGAGGTTGGTGAACTGCTGCCACGCGACGCGGCCTGCCGCGTTTCGTCGCTCTCGGAGCTGGAACAGCTCGGATGGCGCGGCCAGCAGGCCGAGGTGCTGCTGCTTCCCGTTGCGGCCGCGGGCCGGCTGCGGTGGGTGATGGCAATCCCGGGCAGCGTCGATCGCGAGACCGAGGACCTGCTGCTGCTCCTGTGCCGCACGGCGGGCGGCGTCATCGAGCGGCACGACGCGAAGCGGGCGCACGAGGCGGAGCAGCGGCTGGCGCGGCGGCTGTCCGGGGGCGGCGAGTCGTTCCAG
>JARKSS010000363.1 GCA_029974175.1 Vicinamibacterales bacterium | reverse complement strand
GGCGGAGTATCGCGCGCCGCGCGCCGGGATGCCCTATCATGAACTGAGCGAAGCGTCGAGTCACGCGACCTCGCCCGGTGCGTCCCGAGCGTGTCGCAAGCCGTTCTTTCATACGAGGATTGCTGTGAAGAAGAGACTGATCCTGTCTGCCTGCCTCGTGGCCTTCGCCCTGGCGCCGCTCGCGGCCCGCCAAGGGGGGGACAAGGAGGTGTTGAAGCTCAAGCTGCCGAAGCCGATGTTCATCGGCACCCCCACCAACCTCAAGAGCCCGAACCTCGAGGTCATCACCGGCAAGCCGCGCGGGCCGTTCTACGTGCCGAAGGGAACCACCCTGCTCTCGCTCAACAAGCCCGTGCGCTCGAGCGACATGCAGCCGGTGATCGGCGAGCTGGACATGGTGACCGACGGCGAGAAGGAGGGCGGCGACGGCTACTTCATCGAGCTGGGCCCCGGGAAGCAGTGGGTGCAGGTCGACCTCGGCAAGCCCTACGCCCTGCACGCGATCCTCGTGTGGCACTACCACAGCCAGGCCCGGGTCTACCGCGACGTCATCGTCCAGGTGTCCGACGACAAGGACTTCCTGAAGGGCGTGACCACGGTCTTCAACAACGACCACGACAACTCGGCCGGCCTGGGTGTCGGGAAGGACAAGGAGTACATCGAGGTGGCCGAGGGCCGGTTGTTCGACCCCAAGGGCGTCAAGGGCCGCTACGTGAGGCTGTACTCCAACGGCAACACGTCCAACGACCTGAACCACTACGTCGAGGTGGAGGTGTACGGCACGCCGAACTAGTCGTGCTGGAGGTGCAGGGGGTGCCGGAGGTGCCGGTGGTGCTGGTGCCGGAGGTGCTGAAGGTGCTGGTGCCGAAGGTGCCGGTGGTGCTGGTGCCGAGGTGCCGAAGGTGCTGGTGCGGGTGGTGCTGAAGGTGCTGGTGCCGGAGGTGCTCTAGTGCCGAAGGTGCTGAGGGTGCTGGAGGTGCCGGGGGTTCGGGAGGTCGTGTGCCGCCCCGTGCCGTGCCGTGATTGTCCTGTGGTGACCGGATGAGGGCGGCCTGGTTCCCGGCCGCCATCCTGGTGGCATTTGCGCTGGGGCTCGGCCTTCGCCTGGTCGAGCCCGGCGCGCGCCCGATGCACCACGACGAGGCGAACCAGGCGGTCAAGTTCGGCGGGCTGCTCGAATCAGGCGACTACCGCTACGACCCGGACGATCACCACGGTCCCAGCCTCTACTACCTGACGCTCCCTGCCGCCTGGCTTCGCGGCCAGCACACGCTCGCCGAGCTGGACGAGGCGACGCTGCGGGGCGTCACGGCGTTCTTCGGTGCCGGTCTCATCCTGCTCCTCCCGTTGATGGCAGGTGGCATCGGCCGTTCGGCCGCGGCCGTCGCGGCGCTGCTGATCGCCCTCTCGCCAGCCCTCACCTACTACAGCCGCTTCTACATCCAGGAGACGGTGTTCGCCTTCTTCGCGACCGGCTTTCTCGTGGCGCTCGGGAGGTACGCGGGCGCGAGCGATTCGCGGTGGCGGAGGCGATGGGCCGTGGCGGCCGGGGTCTTCGCCGGCCTCGCCTACGCCACGAAGGAAACCTCGATCATCGTCGGCGCCGCGGCGCTGGTGGCCTGGGCGGCCGCATCCGCCCTTGTTCGCGGCGGGCGGCTGCGCGTGGCGCGCGGCGACCTGCTCGCCGCAGCTGCGACGGCGCTGGCCGTGGCCGTCGTGTTCTACTCGTCGTTCTTCAGGCACCCGGCGGGCCCGCTCGAGTCGTTCCTTGCTTTCGGCACCTACTTCCAGCGTGGCGTCGAGCCGGCCGGGCACGCGCACCCCCCTGGCTACTACCGGCGCATCCTCGGCTACAGCACGTCGGGCGGCCTGGCC
>JARKSS010000358.1 GCA_029974175.1 Vicinamibacterales bacterium | reverse complement strand
GCTGGCCGAGGCGCTCGCCGGCCTGGGCGAGATCTACGTGTTCGCGCCAACGCGCGAGGCCAGCGCGATCGGCCACGCCCTGACGCTGCACCACCCCGTGCGGCTCGAGCCGCTGAAGGACCGGGTCTACGCGGTGGACGGGACGCCCACCGACTGCGTGAACATCGCCGTCGCGGCGGTGCTGCGGGGCCTGCCCGACCTCGTGGTATCTGGCATCAACAAGGGGCTGAACGTCGGGGACGACGTGACGTACTCGGGAACCGTGTCCGGCGCGCTCGAGGCGGCGCTGCTGGGCGTACAGGCCATCGCGGTGTCACTGCAGGAAGGGGCAGGGGAATGGCACTGGGGCCATGCCGCACGCGTCGCCCGGCGGGTGGCCGAAGCGGTCCTCCGCGACGGCTTGCCGCCGCGCACGTTCCTGAACGTGAACGTGCCTCACGGGGAACCGAAGGGCGTCCGCGTCACCATCCAGGGCAAGCGGAACCACGCGACGACGGTCAGCGAGCGGCACGATCCGCGCGGCCGGCCGTACTACTGGATCGGCGAAGGGCAGGACGAGTGGCTCCCGAACGGCGAGTCCGACTACGAGGCGATCCGGGCGGGCTTCGTCTCGGTGACGCCGCTGCAGCCCGACCTGACGGCGCACGCATCGCTGGAGGCGATCAGGCAGCTGACGAGCACCGCGCTGGTGGCAGCTGACAGCGCACGGCCGACAGCGGACGGCCAATAGGGCGCCAACGCCTCGGATGCTGCTTGTGTCGCCAGGTGTGCCGAGGTAGAATGGCAAGTCCGGTCGGGGCGTGGCTCAGCCTGGTAGAGCACTCGGTTCGGGACCGAGGGGTCGGAGGTTCAAATCCTCTCGCCCCGACCAAACAAACCCAGAAAAGACAAGCAGTTAGAGAGACAAGGCCCGGTAGCGATACCGGGCCTTGTGCTTTCGGGGATGCACCGGGGATGCAGCGCCGGAAGACACGAGCGCCCGGCCCACATCGAGCCGGGCGTTTTTGCGTACGGCTGCTCCGGTAGGCGTGTTCACGCCTCGGCGACAGTCGCGCCTCCCGCGGCGATCGCTGCGGCGCGGTCAAGTGGA
>JARKSS010000353.1 GCA_029974175.1 Vicinamibacterales bacterium | reverse complement strand
CTCCGCGTCGGTGAGCGTGCGATCCGGCGACCGGAAGGTGAGCCGGTACGAAAGGCTGCACCGGCCCTCGGGGATGCCCGCCCCCTTGTAGCGGTCGAACTCGCGGATCGAGACGAGGGTGTCGGGTGCCGCAGACCGAATAGTCGCGCGAACGCTCGCCGAAGGCAAGCCTTCATCGACGACGAGCGACACGTCGCGCACGACGGAGGGGAAGCGGGGCAGCGGCTCCACCCGAACGTCCGCCTCCGGCACCAGCGCATGCAGCGCTTCGAGGTCGAGTTCGGCCGCGTAGACGGCGTCGCCGCCCGGCATCTCGCGCGCGGCAGCCAGCTCGGGCCGGATCTGGCCAAGCAGGCCGAGCAAACGGCCGGCGCACGATACCTTGGCCGCTCGTCCGGGGACCAGCCAGGTTGCGGCGACGGGCTCGAACGTCAGGGGCGGCAGCCGCAGCGTCGCGGCCACCTGCTCGACGACCCCCTTTACGTGGAAGAAGGTCACCGGCTCGTCGCTGTCCGCCCAGTGGGCCGGCCGGCCGGCACCGCTCCAGACGATCGCCAGCCGTCGGCGCTCGCCGTCGTCAGCCGAGAAGGAGGAGCCAATCTCGAACAGGCGGACGTCGGCAGTCTCGCGGCGGCGGTTGCGGACGACCGCATCCAGCAGGCCGGGAAGGAGAGAGGGACGCAGCACCGCGAACAGCTCGGAGAGCGGATAGGCCAGGGGCACCAGGCGCTCGGACGCCCGGTCTGGATCGAGGCCGGTCGCGAAGGTGTCGGCGAAGGGAGCTGCCGCGGCACGCTCGATGAAGCTGTAGCCGATGGCCTCGGCGAAGCCGGCGCCGATGAGCGCCACCCGCACGGTGTGGTTCCGCCGGATCACCGGGTCGGGACGCGGCGGCGCCTCGCGCAGGGCCGAGAAGGTGATCGGGATGCGGTCGAAGCCGTGGTGGCGGCCAACCTCTTCAACCAGGTCGGCCTCGCGGGCGACGTCCACGCGCCAGCTGGGCACCACCGCTTTCCAGCCGTCCGGCGTGCCCGTCAGCTCGAAGCCCAGGCCGGTGAGGATGGCTTCCACGTCCTCGTCCGGGACCGTCATGCCGAGAAGCGCTGCGATCCGCGCGCGACGCAGGGGGACCGTCGCCGGCACGCGCGGGGCCGGGTAGCAGTCGAGGATCGGACCGCGCCTGGTGCCGGCGCCGACCTGCTCGAGCAGCGCGCACGCACGCTCGAGGGCGGCCACGGGGATCCCGATGTCGCCGCCACGCTCGAAGCGCTGCGACGCCTCGGTGCTGAGCCCCAGCTTCTTGCTGGTTCGCCGGACCGATGCCGGCTTGAAATACGCGCTTTCCAGGGCGACGAGGCGGGTGCCCGACCACACCTCGGACGCGGCGCCGCCCATCACGCCGGCAACCGCTTGTGGGGTCGAGGCGTCCGCAATGACCAGCATGCCAGCCGCCAGCTCGCGGTCCTCGCCGTCGAGGGTGCGGAGCCGTTCGCCCGCGTGGGCCTGCCGGGCACGCAGCTGCCGGCCTTCCAGCCGCTCGAGGTCGAAGGCATGCAGCGGCTGCCCCAGCTCCATCAGCACGTAGTTGGTGACGTCCACCACGTTGTTGATGGGGCGCACGCCGGCGGCCTCGAGGCGGTGCTGCATCCACTGTGGTGACGGACCGATTTTCACCTCCGCGACCGCCGCCGCGTAGCGGGGGCACAAATCGGGATCGTCGATGAACACCGTCAGCCCGGCGTGCGGTCCGCCAGCCTGCGATGCGCCGGCGCCTCCCTCGACCTCGCTCGAACCCGCCGTGTCGTGGGTGGGCCGGTAGGGAAGCCGCAGGGCAGCGGCCGCCTCGCGGGCCAGGCCGCGCACGCTCAGGCAGTCGGGGCGGTTGGCGGTGATCTCGAAGTCGATGACCGCGTCTTCGCCGGGCTGACACCCGGCGGCACCGGTTCCAGGCGGGGGCGCGAGGGTGGTGACCGGGTCGATCGAGGCCACCTCGAAACCGCGCATCGAGAGCAGCGACGCGAGGTCGGCGGTGGGGGCCTGGACGTCAACGAAGTCACGAAGCCACGAGACGAGGAGTTTCAAAGGGAGAATTGCTCCAGGAAACGCAGGTCGTTCTCGTAGAACAGGCGAAGGTCGCCCACGCGATACTTCAGCATGGCGACCCGTTCGATCCCGGTGCCGAACGCAAACCCCGTGTAGCGCTCGGGGTCGTAGCCGACGGCCTCGAGGACCGCCGGGTGCACCATCCCGCTGCCAAGGATCTCCAGCCAGCCGGTGCGCTTGCACACCGGGCAGCCGGCGCCCGCGCAGAATACGCAGCCGATGAACACCTCGGCACTCGGCTCGGTGTAGGGGAAGAAGCTGGGCCGGAACAGCACGCGCGTGTCGGGCGAGAAGATCTCGCGCACGAACGCGGTCAGCGTGCCCTTCAGGTCGGCCAGCGTCACCCCCTCGTCCACCAGGAGCCCCTCGAACTGGTGGAACATCGGCGTGTGCGTGAGGTCGGGGTTGTCGCGCCGGAACACCTTGCCGATGGCCACGATGCGCACGGGAGGCGGGTGGGCCTCCATGTACCGGATCTGCATGCCCGAGGTGTGCGTGCGCATGAGGGTGGCCGGGCGGCGCTCGATCGGGCGTTCGCGGGCCGGCCGTGACCCGGGGATCGCCGGGGCGTTCTGCGGCACCGGCCGCGCCAGGAACAGCGTGTCCTGCATGTCGCGCGCGGGGTGCTCGGGCGGCATGTTGAG
>JARKSS010000351.1 GCA_029974175.1 Vicinamibacterales bacterium | reverse complement strand
ACACGCTGCTCTTCGTGTCGTGGTGGCTCGGGGCGCTCTCGATGTACCTCTTCGCGCGCGAGGTGACCGGCTCGCGCGCGGGGGCCGTGCTCGCGGGGCTGGCGTGGGGCTTCTGGCCGTTCCGCCCGGCACACCTGCTGCACCTCCAGCTGCAGACGTTGTACTTCCTGCCGCTGGCGTTCCTGTTCCTGCATCGCGTGGTTGCGGCCCGGCGGCGGCGCGACGCCGCGGGGCTGGGGGCGTTCGCGGCGCTGTAGGCCATCGCCTCGGTGTACTGGGGCGTCGTCGGCGCGATCGGCCTCGGCGTCTCCGCCGTGGTTCTCGCGGCAATCGGCGGGCGGTGGCGTGCGCTGCTGGCCCGGCGCCTGGTGCTGGCCGCCGTCGTGGGCGCCGTCCTCGTGGCGCGCTTCGTCCGGCCCTACTGGGAGGCGCAGCGACGGGAAGGGTTCTCGCGCAACCTCTACGAGGCCGCCCAGCACGCCGCGACGCCGCTCAGCTACCTGCGCGTTCCGCCTGGAAACATTGTCTGGGGAACGACGGGCGTGTTGCGGGCCGGTCCCGAGGCCACCTCGCGTTCGGGGCCCGAGCAGGAGCTGTTCCCGGGCTTCGTGCTCGCCGCTCTCGGCCTAGTGGGCGCCTGGCGCGGGTGGAGAAGCGACGCGCGGCCGCTGGTGGGGGCCATGGCGGCCGTCGCTCTCACCGGGTTCGTCCTATCGCTCGGCCCCGACGGGGTTCGTCCGCTGTACGCCTTCCTGCACGGGACGCTGTTCGGGTTCGACGCGATCCGCGCCCCGGCGCGCTTCGGCATCCTGGTGACCTTTGGTCTTGCGGCGCTGGCGGCCCTTGCCGTTCGCGAGTTGCACGCCCCGCGCGGCCGAACGTTCCTCTCGCGCGGGCCGCTGGTGGCGACCGTGCTCGTCGTGCTCGCGGGCTTCGAGTACCTGAACGTGCCGCTGCCCTCGGTGCCGGCGCCACCGGCCTCGACGCCGGCCGGGCAGTGGCTGGCCCGCGCCGAGGGCCCGGGCGCCGTCCTTTACCTGCCGCTCGACCACGACGCGGGCAACACTCCCGCGATGCTGCAGTCGCTCGAGCACCGGCGCCCGATCGTGAACGGGTACAGCGGGCAGCGTCCTTCGTTCTTCATGGGGCTCGTGGACGTGCTGAACAGGTTGCCGGCGGCCGAGGCGCTGTGGGCGCTTCGCGATCTCGGCGTACGGTTCGTAGTCTCGCCGCGACCGCTCGAGGGCGCCCGAGAACCACTTCTCGAGCGCGCGCACCTCCCGGGTGCCGTGATCTACGAGCTGCGGTGGACGCCCGAAGCCGAGGCGGCCGTACCTCGCCCCGATCCGCCGCCCCCGCCGCCGCCCGGGCCGCTTCCGTTCACCTCTTCCGAGCGCGCTTCGTTCGAGGTTGCCTGGCGGAGCGCCGCCTCGCTCGGCCTGCCGGCCGGCGAGGCCACGATCACCACCGCGCGCCTCGACGCCGGCACGACGTCAAAGGTTCCCGGTGCGGCGGTCCACCTGGCGATCGAGCTGCGCACCGCGCCGTGGGTCTCGCGCTTCTTCGAGGCGCACGACCGCCTCGAGACCTGGGTGGACGCCGACCTGCTGCCGCTGCGCCACGAGCAGCACCTGCGGGAAGGGCGGCGGGTGCTGGACCGGGCCACCGTGTTCGACCACGCTGCGCGAACGCTGCGAATCGGCGACGGCCCACCCATCGGGCTGCCGAGAGGGGCGCGCGACGGCCTTGCCGCTTTCCTCTACGCGCGGACGCAGCCGCTTCAACCCGGCTTCTCGGCCGACCTCCCGGTGGTGGAGGGCGGCCGGCGCTGGACGGTCGCGCTGGCCGCGCACGAGGTGGAGACGATCGAGGTGCGTGGACGCCGAGTCGAGGCGCTGAAGCTGACACCGAGGATCAGCGCGGCGGGCGGGCGCCAGAAGAACCTGTCGGTGACGATGTACACGACGACCGACGGGCGCCGGGTGCCGCTGCTCATCCTGGTGGACGCCGGCTTCGGCTCCTTCCGCCTCGAGCTGACCGACTACGAGGCGCGGTGAACCGCGGGCGGCCGATGCTGTCAGGTGTCAGTGGCTGTCTGCTGTGGGTCATTGGCTGTCCGCTGTTTGGTGATGCTATACTGCGCGCACTTCATCCGGCGCGCAGGGGCGCCCTTCTCCGAGACGAGTTGCCGTGATCGAGATCGAGGGCCTGTCGAAGCTCTACGGCCGCGACGTGTTCGCGCTCGAGGACTTCAGCATGCACGTCGGGAAGGGCGAGTTCGTCTTCCTGACCGGGCCGAGCGGCGCCGGCAAGAGCACGCTGCTGCGGATCCTCCTGTGCCAGGAGGCGCCGACCACCGGCCGCGTCATCGTCGGAGGGCGCGACATCACGCGCCTCAAGCCGCGCGAGGTGCAGACCTACCGCCGCACCGTCGGCTTCGTGTTCCAGGACTTCAAGCTGATTCCCGGGAAGACGGTGTTCGAGAACGTGATGTTCGCGCTCCGCATCCTGGGGGTGCCCGACGTGCAACAGCGGCGCCGCACCTTCCAGGTGCTGAAGTGGGTGGGGCTCCAGCACCGGGCGAACGCGTACCCGCTCGAGCTGTCGGGCGGCGAGCAGCAGCGAGTCGCGATCGCGCGCGCGCTGGTGAACGAGCCCGCGCTGGTGCTGGCCGACGAGCCGACGGGCAACCTCGATCCCGATCTCGCGCTCGAGATCATGAACCTGTTCCGCGAGATCAACTCCACGGGGACGACCGTCCTGGTCGCCACGCACGACCGCGAGTTGATCCGCCACGTCGGGCATCGCGCCGTGACGCTGGATCACGGGCGGCTGGCAATCGGGTGAATCGATCCATGCTCTTCGCCGGACTCAGGTACTTCGTGGGTGAGGCGGTGACGGGGCTCTGGCGCGGCCGGCGCTCGACGGTTCTCTCGGTGGTGACGATCGCCGCGGCGCTGTTCGTGCTGGGGATCTTCCTCACCGTCACGGCGAACCTGGACGCGCTCGTGGCGCGCTGGAGCGAGGCCGCTGAGCTGTCCGTGTACCTCCGCGACGACGTGTCGCTGGCCGAACGGGCCGAGGTGCAGCGGGCCCTGCGCGGCGATCCCCTCGTCCGCGAGGTGCAGCTGGTGACGCGCGACGAGGCGCTGGCGCGGTTCCGCCGCGACTTCCCCGACCTCGCGCCCGCGGTGTCAAACCCCCAGGCCCATCCGTTCCCGGCCTCGTTCGAGGCGCGCCTCGTGTCCCAGGCCTCGGAGGGCGACGCGCTCGAGTCGCTTGCCGCTCGCCTGCGCGGGATGCGGGGCGTCAGCGACGTCCGGTACGATCGGCTCTGGCTGCAGCGCCTGCAGTCGATCGCCGCGCTGGTAGGGTGGGGCGGCGCGGTGGTTGGTGCGGTTCTCGCCCTCGCCGCCGCGCTCACCGTGACCAACGTGGTCCGGCTCGCGCTGTTCTCGCGACGCGACGAGATCCAGATCATGGAGCTGGTCGGGGCCCCCCTGTCGTTCATCAAGGGCCCCTTCGTGATGGAGGGAATCCTGCAGGGAGCGCTTGGCGCGACCCTCGCGCTGGGCGCGCTGGCGCTCGCGATCTCGCTCGCGCGCGGACGGCTCGCCGCCGCCGCGGCAGGGCTGATCGACGCGAGCAGCATTGTCGGCCTGCCCGCGGCGACTCACGTGCTCGTGGTCGTGGGCGGGATGGCCGTCGGGTGCCTGGGCGCGCTGCTGGCGGCGCGCCGTCTCGGCTGAGGCGGTCGCCGAGCCGCGCCGGACAAGGCGTCCCGGCCGCCCGGCCGTCGAACGATGGCCGTTGACAGCCCGCGGCGGGCGTCCTAGACTGAAATTGCCCGCCGGTCATTCCCTTGAATCGAATATGAGTCGCATCGGTCGCACCCTCGTGTTTCCACAGGCGCCACGGGGACAGTTCCCGATCGATTTCTACCGGGACGAACTGATCAAGCATCAGCGCTGCCTCCAGCGACAGCGCGAGTACTACTCCGAGCTGGCGATCACCAGCGCCGAGGCCGGCGTCCGGCGCCTGATGGATCGTCTCGACCAGGTCTGCCGGCGCAAGGACGCGGACCAGATCATGGGCCGCCTCCTGCGCCAGCTCGACGTCGTGACCGGCCTCTCGGCCTGGTCCGACCCGAAGAAGGCGAACTAACTGACGCTCGCATCGCCGCTCCGCCGCGACTTGTCCGCCCTGTTCCAGGCGGCACTCGCGTCGGTCGATCCCGCGCGGCTGCTTCGAGACGCCTTCCAGCCGGGGCGCGCGCTCGCGCCTGACCCGGCGAAACCGCTTCGGCTGCTTTCGGTCGGCAAGGCCGCGCCGTGGCTCGCGGAGGCGTGTGTCGCGCTCCGGCCGGGACGCGTCCGTGTGGGCCTTGTCGTCGGCACGCACTGCCCGGCGGCGCTCCCGGACGGCCTCTCCTGGCACGCCGCGAGCCACCCCGTACCGGACGAGCGCAGCACGCAAGCGGCCGAGGCAGCACTCGAGCTGGTGCGCGGCCTCCAGGCCGACGAGCAGCTCGTCGTGTTGATCTCGGGCGGCGCCTCGGCCCTGCTGGCGCTGCCACGCCCCGGGATCACGCTCGACGACAAGAGGCAGACGACGCGCACGCTGCTCGGTGCCGGCGCCGACATCACCGCCCTGAACACCGTCCGCAAGCACCTCTCGCTCATCAAAGGTGGACAGCTCGGTGTCGCGGCCAGGCGCGCCCTCGCGCTGGCCGTCTCTGACGTCGTCGGCGACGACCCCGGCGTGATTGCCTCGGGTCCGACCGTGCCCGATCCCTCCACCTTCGCTGATGCCCTCGCCGTGCTCGAGCGTCACGGAGGATCCTCCGCCTACCCCGCGCGCGTGCTCGAGCTGCTCCAACGGGGCGCGGCCGGCGAGGCAGACGAGACGCCGAAGCCGGGCGACCCGCGGCTGCGCGAGGTCAGGACCGCGGTGATCGGGTCCGGACGTGACGCGGCCGACGGCGCGGCACGAGAGGCGGAGGCTCGCGGGTACCGCGTGGTGATGCTGCCCGATCCGCTCGTCGGCGAGGCTCGCGAGGCAGGAGCGCGGCTGGTCGCCGAAGGGCTGCGGGCGGCTCGGGGACTCACGCCGCCGGTGGCGGTGATTGCCTTCGGCGAGACGACGGTGCACGTGGTCGGTGACGGGCGCGGCGGACGGAACCAGGAGCTGGCGCTCGGCGCGGCACTCGCCCTCGACCGCGATCGCATCACGGCCGCGGTGCTGAGCGGCGGCACCGACGGCGTGGACGGTCCGACCGACGCCGCTGGGGCCATTGCCGATCACACGACGATCACCCGCGCCCGGGAGCGGGGACTCGAGCCGGACGACTTCCTCCGCCGCAACGACACCTACCCCTTCTTCGCGGCCCTGGGCGACCTGCTGATCACCGGCCCGACGCACACCAATGTGGGGGATGTGCAGATACTGGTAGTCGGGTAGTCACGAGGTCGCGAAGTCGCGAAGTCACGAAGTCGGTCCACGAAGTCGCGAAGTCAGTCCACGAAGTCCGCTAGTCTCTGAGGGCCACGATCGGGTCGACGCGCGCGGCCCTGAGGGCCGGGAGGCTGCTGGCGCCGAGGGCGACGGCGGCCAGCAGCAGGGGCACGGCGAGGAAGGTCACCGGGTCGAGCGGTGCCACTCCGTACAGCACCCCCGCCATCAACCGCGTCAGCCCCGTGGCGGCGAGCAGCCCGAGAGCCAGGCCTGCGGCGGTGAGCGCCGTGGCGCGGCCGAGGACGAGGCCGAGCACTTGGCTCCTGCCGGCGCCGACAGCCATCCTGATCCCGATCTCGTGCGTGCGCTCGTTGACCAGGTACGTGAGGACGCCGTAAATCCCTATTGCCGCCAGGGTGAGTGCAAGGAGGGCGAACAAGGCCAGCACGCGACCGGTCAGGCGCGGCGTGGCCGTCGAGGCGGCGACCACGTCCTCCATCGTGCGGACGGCGGCCAGGGGAAGCGTCGGATCGAGCGAGCGGACTACCTCGCGCACGGGCCTGGCCAGATCGAGCGGGTTGCCCGAGGTGCGCACGACGAGCGTCATGCCGCGCGCCGAGCTGCCGCCCGTCGAGTTGTGGAACTGGCTGTGGGGGCGGAAGAACTTTTCCTTCACGATGCCCGTGATGCCGTTGTGACGCTCGTCGGCGACCACGCCGACCACGGTGATCCAGGGACGGCCCTCCTGCCTTCCCATCCGGAACCGGCGCCCGATGGGGTCGACGCCCGGCCAGTACGTCCTGGCCATCGTCTCGTTGACGAGCGCGACCTGCTCGGCGTCGGTCGTGTCGCGGGCTGAGAGCGACCGGCCGCGAACCAGGCGCTCGCCAAGCGCCTCGATGGCGCCATCGGTGGCTACCTGCCAGTCGCCCTTGGCCAGCGTCCGTTCCGGGTGCGGGTCGCCCTCGACGGTCACGCCCCAGTCGCCGATGGTGCCGCTGAGCGGCAGCAGGCGCAGGGCGCCCGCCGCCTCGACCCCCGGCAGCGCGCGCAGGCGCTCCACCAGCGTCCGGTAGAACGCCACGACCTCTTCCGGGCCTTCGTACGACGCCTCGGGGAGCCACAGGCGCGCCGTCAGGACGCCCTTGGGTTCGAACCCGAGGTCGATGTCGTGCAGCGACTGCAGGCTGCGGATCATGAGACCCGCTCCCACCGTCAGCACGAGCGCCAGCGCGATCTCGCC
>JARKSS010000350.1 GCA_029974175.1 Vicinamibacterales bacterium | reverse complement strand
AGGGCACGTCGCCGGGGCCGAGAATCCGGAACTGCTCGCGCTCGCTCAACACGTAGTCGTGGAGCCTCCGCCATGCCTCGTCGCGCCGCCGCCCCTTGTTCCCCGGCCCGTGATCCCCAATCCCTGATCCCTGATCCCCGTCCTCCAGAGATACGTTGACGCGTTGCCCCCGGTTCTCCAACAATGCACGCGGCAGGAGACTATGACAACTCATACCGAGACCAACGGCATGTACCAACTCGCCCAAGAACGCTACGCCGTGCTGGGGATCGACACCGAGGCAGCCCTCCAGAAGTTGTCCACCTTCTCAATCTCGATTCACTGCTGGCAGGGTGACGATGTCGGCGGGTTCGAGAACGCGGCGGATGCGCCCGGGGGTGGCCTGGCCGTGACCGGCAACTACCCGGGCAAGGCCCGGACGCCGGCCGAGCTGCGCACCGACTTCGAGAAGGCGCTCTCGTTGATCCCGGGCCGGCACCGGATGAGCCTGCACGCGAGCTACGCCGAAACGTGCGGCCGCCCGGTGGGCCGCGACGAACTGGGCGTCGAGCAGTTCCAGGGGTGGATTGCCTGGGCGAAGGAGATCGGGATCGGCGTTGACTTCAACCAGACCTACTTCGGCCACCCGAAGGTGGATCGCGGGATGACGCTCACCCACCCGGACGAGGGGATCCGGCGCTACTGGATCGAGCACGGGATCCGCTGCCGCGAGATTGGCGCCGCCTTCGGCCGGGCGCTCGGCACGACCTGCGTGACGAACCTGTGGATCCCGGACGGGATGAAGGACACGCCGGCGGATCGGCGCGCGCCGCGCGAGCGGCTGATCGAATCGCTCGACGCCATCTTCGCCCCGGCGATCGACAAGCGCCACAACCTCGACTCGGTCGAGCCGAAGCTGTTCGGCATCGGGGCCGAAAGCTACACGGCCGGCTCGCACGAGTTCTACCTCGGGTACGCCGTCAGCCGCGGCACGCTGCTCACGCTCGACGCGGGGCACTACCACCCGACCGAGGGGATCGCCGACAAGATCTCGTCGGCGCTCTGCTTCCTGCCGGAGATCGTGCTGCACGTGAGCCGGGGCGTGCGCTGGGACAGCGACCACGTGGTCACCCTCACCGACGACCTGCAGGCCATCGCGCAGGAGGTGGTGTGGGGCGGGTATGACAACCGCGTGCATATCGGCCTCGACTACTTCGACGCGAGCATCAACCGGGTTGCCGCCTGGGTGATCGGCGCCCGCAACATGCTCAAGGCGCTGCTGCTCGCGCTGCTGGCTCCCGTGCCGGCCCTTCGCCAGGCCGAGCTCGATGGCGACTACACCACCCGCCTCGCGCTGATGGAGGACATGAAGGTCCTGCCCTTCGGGGCCGTCTGGGACGAGCACTGCCGGCGGATGAGCGTGCCGGCCGGGCAGGCGTGGCTGGACGAGGTGAAGCGCTACGAGGCGGACGTGCTGAGAGCGAGGGGCTGATGGCACGACTGGAAGCGGTGTAGCGACTCGCAGAGAATCCGAACCATGAACGAAGCGAATCCGGTTGTCGGGCTGCTGCTGTACGTGCTCGGCGGGCTGACGGGCGCGGTGTTCTACCTGCCCTTCAAGAAGGTGAGGGGCTGGGCGTGGGAAAGCTACTGGCTGGTCTACGCGGTGGTCGGCCTCTTCCTGTTCCCGTGGGTCCTGGCCTTCGTCGTCTCGCCGCGCGTCCTCGGGATCCTTTCCGCAACCGAGACGCGGACCCTCGCCTTCTGCTACCTGTTCGGCGCGATGTGGGGATTCGGCGGCCTGACCTGGGGCCTGATGATCCGCTACCTGGGCGTGGGGCTGGGGCTGGCGGTGGGCAGCGGCCTGTGCGCCTCGGCCGGCACGCTGATCCCGCCCGCGTTTCTGGGCGAGCTGGGTGGCCTCTTTCGCACGGCCTCGGGGCAGGCTACCCTGCTCGGCGTGCTCATCGCCCTGGCCGGCATCGTCATGGTCGGCATGGCCGGGATGGCGAAGGAACGCGAGCTGCCCGAGGAGGTGAAGAAAAAGGCGGTTGCCGAGTTCGACTTCAGGAAGGGGATGATGGTCGCCGTCTTTTCGGGCGTGATGAGCGCCGGGATGGCGTTCGGCCTCCGCAGCGGCGGCCGCATCGAGGAGCTGGCGGTGGGCATGGGCACCTCCCCGATCTGGAAGGGAATTCCGGTGCTGGTGGTGGTGCTGCTCGGCGGGCTCACCGTGAACCTGGCGTGGTGCGCCTACCTGAACGCGAAGAACCAAACGGGCGGCGACTATACGAGGGCGGCGGCGCCGCTGGCCGGCAACTTCCTCTTTGCCGGCCTCGCCGGGCTGATCTGGTGCCTGCAGTTCGTCTTCTTCAAAACGGCCGACGCGAAGATCGGCGAGCTGGCGTTCGCGGGCTGGACGGTGCTGATGTCGAGCCAGATCGTCTTCAGCACGCTGCTCGGCATCGGCATGGGAGAGTGGCGCGGGGTGAGCGCCCGCACCCGCAGGCTGCTTGGCGCCAGCCTGGCGGTGCTGGTGATCTCGCTCGTCGTGATCGGCTACGGCAACAAGCTGAAGGGTGACGAAGTTGGGGGCGCGGCGCGCCTCGGCGCGCCGCGGTCGTCTTTCGTCCTTCGCTGACCGGCGCGGCCTTTACCAGGGATCCTCGGTAGACAGCGGCTTGTCCACCGCGGGCCGTGCTTTCCGTTCGGCCAGCTCCCAGAAGGTGGCGAAGATCGTCCGCGTGATCTTCTCGTACTTGGCGAAGTCGATCTTCGACACCTCGTCGTCGGGACCGTGGTAGTCCTCGTGCACGCCCGTGAAGTAGAAGATGATCGGGATGCCTTTCCGGGCGTAGTGAATGTGATCGCTGCGGTAGAAGAACCGCTCGGGGTCGTTCGGATCGTCGTAGCGGTAGTTGAATGACAGGTTGCCGTAGGCCTTGTTCACCGCGTCGCTGATGTCACCCAGCTCGGTGCTCATCATCCGCGATCCAATGACGTACACCTCGTTCGGCCCCGACAAGTCCTTGTTGCGGGGGTTGGTGTCGCCCTCCGCCCGGCTGCGCCCGATCATATCGATGTTCAGCTGGGCGACGATCTTCGCGAGGGGCACCGTCGGGAACGACGTGAAGTAGGCCGACCCCCAGAGCCCCTGCTCCTCGCCCATGTGCCACACGAAGATGGCCGATCGCTTCGGCTTCCGGGGCGCCTTCTGCAGCGCCTCGGCCATCGCCAGCAGCGCCACGGTCCCGCTGCCGTCGTCGTCGGCCCCGTTGAGGATCGTGTCACCCTCGCCCGCGTTCGTGCCGCTGTGGTCGTAGTGGGCACCGAAGGCGACGTACTCCGACTTCAGCACCGGGTCGCTGCCCTCGACGATGCCGATGACGTTCTGTGACGGGACGCGCTCGGTCTCGGTCTTGACCGAGATGCGCGCCTGCTTCTTCGCCGACAGCTCGAAGGGCTCGACGGGCTTCCCCGAAGGGAAGCTCTGCAGGATGGTCGCCGCGTTCACCTTCTCGCCCGCGAACAGCGCCTGCGCCCCCGCGGCCAGCAGGTACACCGTCGGCAACGAGGAGGCGCCGCGAGCGCCGCGCGGCAGCTTCTCGGGCCAGATCTGGCCGTCCTCGAAGCGGCGCTTCATGGCCGCCAGGCCGTCAGGGTTGGCTTGGCTCAGCAGCGTGGGCAGCATGATGATACCGGTGGCGCCCTTCCGCTGCGCGTAGGTCATCGGGTCGATCCAGTCTTCGCCGCGCTTGCCGAGCGAGCTGAGACTCTGGCGGCTCACCCCGGCCGGCATTCCTCCCTGCGTGAGGATGACGATCTTGCCCTTCGGGTCGATCTTCTCGTACGGGTCGATGCCCTTTGCCTTGATGAACCATCCATCCCCGGCGAACACCAGGCCCCCGCTCACCTCGCCCGCCGACGGCACGACGAGATAGTCGCGCCCGTAGGTGAGCGTCCGCGAACCCAGGGACACCTCGACTCCGCCCGGTGCCAGCTTCTGCTTCACCAGGTCAATCGGCTGGAAGTAGCTGCCGTTCCCGCCCCCCGGCTTCACACCCCACCGCGACAGCAAGGTGGCAATGAACCTCGCGGTCACGTCGTGGCCTCGCGAGGGGGTGAGGCGCCCCTCCATCTCGTCGGAAGCCACGAAGGTCAGGTAGTCCTTCAACTGGGCGGCGGTCACCCCGGCGACGGCGGTCCGGAACGCGGGCTGGTTGAGGGCGCTGGGCGCATAGGCCGGACGGCCCGACTCGGCCTGGCCCGGCGGGACACCCACCAAAAGCAACGCGAGGGCAAGGACGGCAGCGAACGGTTGCTTCATGGATCGTGATCTCGAAGGAAGTATGGGGAACGATGGCTCGCGGCTCACGGCTCAGGGCTCGGGGCAGCGAGACGGCTCAGCACTCACCACAACCCGGGGCATCGGCGACGGCTCGTGGGGCAGGAGGAACTGACGGCTGCCGGCCCGCAGCGCGTGGGCGCCGAGCAGTACGAAGGCAATCCAGGCCGCGTCGGCCAGCAGCAGGTGAACCAGCTGCATCCAGACCGGCGCCAGCAGCAGCACGTTGACGAACCCGGCGACGAGCTGGACCAGGACCAGCGCAGCGAGCGCGTGCGCGAGACGGCGGGGACCGCCCGTGACGTGACGGCCTGCTCGAAACGACACGAGCAGCACGAGCGCGCCCGCGCCGATCGCCAGCGCCGGGTGCAGCAGCCGCAGCCGGATCAGCACGTGCGAGGTCGGCGACAGATCGGCGGAGATGGCCTCGAAGAGCGAGCGTGCGGGATACAGCGTGTCACCCAGCGCGGCAATCGCGCCGCTGACGCCGGCCAGCAGCAGCGCGGCCGCACCTGCCACGAACCAGCCGGCCTCCGCTCCCCTCCCCCGCAGCCGGACAGGGGCGCCTCCTGTCAGCCACCAGGCCGTGAGCGCGATCCAGGCGATGAGCCCGAAGGTGTTCACCAGGTGCACCGCCATGAACAGCGCCCGCGCCATCGTCTCGTTGTCGGCCACCAGCTCGAAGAGCACGAGCCCGGCGCCGACGGCGGCCTCGGCCAGCATGAACACCAGCGCCCAGGCGGCGCCGCGGCGGGCCGGGTGCCCTTTCGCGCACGTCCGCCAGACCCAGACCGCCAGGACGACGACCGAGACCAGCGCCAGGCCGCTGGTGACGCGGTGCGAGAACTCCACCAGCATCTCGGCCGTCGGAGAGCTGGGAATCACCTCGCCATTGCAGAGCGGCCAGTGGGCACCGCAGCCGGCGCCCGATCGCGTGGCGCGCACGTACGCACCCCAGGCGATCACGCCGAGGTTGAAGGCAAGGACGCCCCACGCGTAGCGGACGAGAGGTAGCAGAGGTGGCACCAGATGGATCTTACGTCAGTCCACGGAGCAGCAGCAGACCTTCTCGTCGGTCAAGGATTGGAACCTCTGCGTTCGTACACTTCCGGCTGCACCAGCACCTTCAGCACCTCCTGCACCCCCTGCACCTCCAGCACGACGTCAACGAAGCACTACCCTTCTGTCGTACCCCGTCATCTCCAGATACCCGCTGCCGGTGATCGGCGAGCCGGCTCGCGTGCCGGTGACGCGGATCGCCCCCTCCCAGTAGCTCGGCACGGAGGGATGCCGGCTCACGATTTCCTGTGCCTGGAGCGGCGTGCTCAGCTGGAGCGAGAGCGCCAGGGGATCGATGGTGATCGTCCACTCGAGCGGGTAGTTGCCGCCGGTCGCACGACTCTTCCACGTTCGTCCACGCGGCTCGAGCCGAAAATCGGAAGAGGCCAGATGGCGGGCCCGGCCTGCCGCATCGATGTAGGTGCCGGCCGAGTAGGGATCCACACCCCCGTCCACCCGGCGCAGTCGATACAGCATCAGGTCGGTCCCGTCGTCCAGCTGCAGGCTGAACCAGTCCCACCCTGCTTGCTCGCGAGTCAGCTGGTGAGTGAAGAACTCGTGGTCCATCCAGGAGAGGCCCTCGACCTCGTAGCGCTCTCCCTCGACCTCGATGGTGCCGGTGGTGTCGAGCCGGGTGAACGAGATGTAGTGCGACGCGCGGCCGGCCCCCTCGGCCTTCTGGCTGACGCCGTCCAGGCCGTGGACGACTGGCGGCTTTCCGGGCCGGAGGGCGAGCCGGACGCCGTGCGCGCGGCTCAGGGCCTGCAGGTGCTGCTCGTCGCCGCTCCACTGCACCTGCCAGTTGCCGTTCCAGATGCGGCGAGCCTCGAAGCTGACGCCCGCCAGACCCGGCCCGGCGCGGTTCATGCGCTGATCGTGGAGGAAGCGGCCGCCATCCAGGTCGCTGAGCGCGAAGTGCGCGAGGTAAAGGTCCTGCACGTCCCAGGGGGACGGGGAGGGGCCCGGCCGGTTCTCGCGTCCCGCCACGGCCTGCCGGAAGAAGGTCAGCTCGAATCCGAAAGCCCGGCCTTGCCGCGTTCTCAAGTTGCCGGTGTAGTACCACCATTCGGTCTGGAACTCGGGATGGCTGAAAAGGTCGCGGGGAAACTCATAGCGGTAGCCCGGAAGCGCCAGGCGGTAGCCGCCCTCCTGTCCACCGGCTGCCAGCGCCGCGAGCAGCAGGCACCCGGCCAGCGCACCAGGCCATCTCCTCACCGGTTACTCCTCGTGCGCCGCCTCGATCGGGTCGAGGCGCATGGCGATGCGCGCCGGATAGAGGCCCGCCAGCAGCGTGGCCGTGTAGACGCCGGCAATCGCCGCGACCAGCACGCCCACCGGCCAGTGGAAGCGGATCGTCCAGCCGAACGACTGCTTGTTGATCACGAAGACCAGCACGAGCGACAGCGCCGTGCCGAGCCCCAGGCCGGCAAGGCTGGCCAGCAAGCCGAGCAGCCCGGCCTCGGCCAGGATGATCCGCCTTACCTGTCCGCGGGCGGCGCCCAGAAACCGCAGGAGTCCCAGCTCGCGCCGGCGATCGATGACGAGCGCCAGCATCGCGCCGGCGATCCCGATCACGGCGACGACAATTGCGATTGCCTCGAGCGCGTAGGTGATGGCAAAGGTGCGATCGAAGACGGCCACGGCCGCCCCGCGCAGCTCGCGATTGGTGGCGACGCCAATCCGGTAGTCGGCCGAGGCGCGCTCGATTGTCGCCCGGATCGCGGAAACGTCGTGCCCGGGCGCCACGTACACCGCAAGCCCGGAAGGCGTGCCGTCGGGCAGGTACCGCAGCATCGTCTGCCGGTCCACCATCACGTACCCGCGCTCGCTGGCGTAGTCGAAGTACACGTCCACCACCTTCAGCCGGGCGACCCGCTCGCCGAGCGGCAGCTCGACGATGTCGCCCGCGCCGACACCGTGCTTGTTCGCGAACGGCTCGCTCACGATGGCGGTGTCGGCCCCCTGCAGCTGGCGCAGCACCTCGGCAGGTTTCCGGCCTGAGACGAAGGAGGGCTGGCGATAGGCCAGCGACACCTCCGTGTCGGTTGACGAGAAGGTGGCCGGCAGCCCCCGGTAGCTGATCGGGTAGGCGCGAAACCTGTCGATGGCTGCCACTCCCGGTACCTGCTCGACCGCCTCGGCCAGGCCGGGGGGAAGCGGAGGGTGCTGCTCGGGCCCCGTCGCGCCGCCGGGCGACAGGTAGAGATCGGCCGGCAGCTGTGCGTCGAGCCACGAGATGACCGTCTGCCTGAAGCTGCCGACCATGATGCCAACCGCCACCATCATCGCGATGGCGGTGGCGAGGGCGCCGACGAGCACCGAGGTCCGCCGAAGCGATCCGGCCAGGCTGCGCGAGGCGAGCAGCGCCTCGACGCCGAGCGTGCGGCGCAGCAGGCCGGCCGACACGCCGGCGAGGTGATGCACGAGTGCGGGGATGGCCAGCGCGCAGCACGCGATCAGCAGCAACGCCGCGAGATACCCGAAGAACGGCTTGCCACCGATCGCCGGGGCACGCGACGACACGGCAGCCCCGGCGCCGCACACGGCAGCCACCGCAAGGTCACGGTAGCGGTGCACCCGCGCGAGGGTCTCGCGTTCACCGCGTGCCATCGCCACGCTGGGTGTGACGCCCGCCGCCTCGCGCGCGGGCGACAGCGCCGAAACCACGGCAATCAGCAGGCCGGCCCCGAGCGCGAGCCCGACGGCCGCGGGCGTGAGAACGATCTCGCCCGGGCGGCTGCTCACGTAGAGCGACTCCACGGTCGCCGACATCAGCGTCACCGCCCCCGAGGCCATCGCGCGGCCGAGGGGAAGGCCGAGGAGCCCCCCCGCCAGGCCGAAGAACCCCGCCTCGGCGAGAAACGCTCCCAGGATCGTGCCGCGCGTCGCCCCGAGGGCCCGCACGATGCCGATCTCGTGGCGGCGGCGGACCACCGATACCGAGATGGTGTTGTAGATGAGAAAGGCCCCGACGATGAGCGCGATGTAACTGAGGACGCGAAGGTTCCACCGGAAGGCCGCGAGCATCTTGCGGTTCTCTTCGGTGGCCGCGCCCCGCGGCCGCGCCTGCACCCCTTCGGGCAGCACGGCGGCAATCCGCGCTCGCCACTCCTCCACCGGCGGCGTGTCGGGAACGCCGATCAGGACCCGGTCTACACGCCCCGGCCGGGCGAGCACTCGCTGCGCCTCGGCCATGTCGAGAACGACGAGCGCCGAGGCGCTGGCTCCGGCTGGGAGGGTCCCGCGCACCTTCAGGCTGTGGCGCCGCGAGGCGGCAAGCAGTTCGAGGCGGTCGCCGGCCTTCAGGCCCAGATCCTCGCTCACCCAGGCGCCGCGCAGGTCGAACCCCGGCCCCGAAGCAGATGCGTCGGTGCCTCTCCCTGCCTCCTGCCCTGGATTCTGAGCGACGCCACCTTCGGCCGGCTCATCGTCGAGACCGCCGATGATACCGGCCGAGGCAACCAGGTCGAGGCCGAGCACCGTCACCGCCCGGAACGAGGGCGCGATTCGCGCCTGCTCCTCGAGCCGCGGCGTCACCTCGAGGGGAAACGGCAGCGTCGCCAGCCGCCCCACCAGGTCGTCGGCCACGCCGCCGGTCGCCACCACCTCGAACTGGGTGTTTCCGGTCAACGTTTCGACCGACGCGCGAAACGAGCCGACGGCGGCCTGGCCGGCCAGTTCGATGGCCAGGACCACGGCGACCCCAAGCGCGACCGCGAGCACGGTCAGCAGCGTGC
>JARKSS010000330.1 GCA_029974175.1 Vicinamibacterales bacterium | reverse complement strand
CCTGGCCTGGACCGAGGCGGCGATCCTGGTACTGGCGCTGGCGGGCGGCGCCGTCGCGGTGCGTCGTGCGCGCATGAGCTTCTGGCCGACCTACCTGGCCATCTACGCCTTTGCCGCGGCGCTCGTCTTCTCGCTGCTCACCTACAAGACCCCGTGGAACCTCGTGCCGTTCCATGCCGGCTTCGCCATCCTGGCGGGCGTCGGCGCGGCCGGCCTGTGGAAGGCGGCGGCGCCGTCGTCCTGGGGCCGGGCCATCCTCGCCGTTGCGCTCGCCGTTGCGGTCTGGCATCTCGGCATCCAGAACGTGCGAGCCAACCTCACCTACCCGGCCGATACCCGCAATCCCTACGCCTACGCCCAGACGAGCCCCGATTTCCTGCGGCTCTGCGAGCGCATCCACCAGCTCGCGCGCGTGCACGAAGACGGCCGTGGAATGCTGGTGAAGGTGGTGGCTGGGCCTTACGAGCAGTGGCCGCTTCCGTGGTACCTGCGCGACATGGCGAACGTGGGGTACTGGACCCAGGTGGGGGAGGCGGAGGCGCTGGCCGGCACCCCGGTGGTGGTGGCGTCGCAGGACCACGCGTCCACGGTGGAGGTGGTCCTTGGCGACGGCTACGTCTCGGAGTTCTACGGCCTCCGCCCCAACGTGCTGCTGACGGTCTTCATCGACGCCGCGTTGTGGGACAGGTACTTGACGGGCCCCGCGAGCGAAGCCCCGGGGCCCTGAGCCCTGAGCCTTGAGCCTTAATCCCCTGATCCCGACCCCTGATCCCCGATCCCCGATCCCTGATCCCTGATCCCTGATCCCTACTTGTACGGGTTCGTCGGCACGGGATCCTCACCCGCGCCCGGGACCCGGGCGGCCCACAGCATCCCGCGCTGGACGATCATCCGCGCCTCGGGCACGTTGAAGTCGGCCGCGACGTGCCCCAGCGTCGAGTTGAAGACGCGGCCCTTGCCGTACAGCTTCTTCCACACCACCGGCATCACCGCGCCCTTGATCCAGGGCGCCCCGACGCCCGAGAACGTCGTGGTCGCCAGCACCTGGGTGTTGGGATCGACGAGCATGTAGTACTGCTCGGACTTCATCTTGAAGTCGGAGAGGCCCTTGGTGATCGGGTCGTTCCGGTCGGTGATGTTCACCTCGTACTCGATGATGTTGCCGGGGTGCGCCACCCACGCCCCGCCCACCATGAACTCGTATTCCGTGTTCGACCCGAACGAGTCGGCGATGCCGCCGTGCCATCCAGCCAGGCCGGTCCCGCTGCGCACCGCCTCGAGCAGTCCTCTCTCCTCCTCACGATCGAGCCGGCCCATGGTGACGGCCTGCACGATGAGCGCGAGCCCCTTCATCTTGACGGGGTCCTTGTAGACGGCGACGGTGTCGGCAATCTCCACCTCGAAGCCCTGTTCCTTGAGCCACGGGGCGAAGAGGTCGACCGTCTGCTTCGGTTCGTGGCCGGGCCATCCGCCCCACACCATCAGCACGCGCTTGCCGGTTCCGGGTCCTTCCCCTGGCACGGCGGCCAGCAGCGACGTGGCTGCGAGCGCGGCGATTGCGGCGACGACGACGATTCGGGCAGGTGAGTGAATCTTCATGATGAAGCCTCTCTGGCAGCTGACAGCGGACAGCAGACAGCCGACAGCGGGTCGTTTTGGCGCAGCATCTCAGGCTGTCAGCTGGCTGCTGTCAGCGGCCTGCGGTTAACGCAACTCCCTGATCCAGATGTTCCGGAACCGCACCGGGTGAGAGTGATCCTGCAGCGAGATCGGCATCCGGGCGGCGTGCGGCTTGTAAGGCGGGCGCGCCTTGTGCGCCGTGGGGCCGGTCAGCTCCTCGTTGTCCTGCACCAGCACGCCGTTGTGGATCACCGTCAGGCGGGCCGGCGACGCGACGCCGCCCTTCTCGTCGAAGCGCGGCGCGCGGAAGATGATGTCATAGGTCTGCCACTGGCCCGGCTTCCGCGTGGCGTTGACGAGCGGCGGGTACTGGCCGTAGATGGCGCCCGCCATGCCGTCGGCGTAGGTCTGGCTCTGGTACGAGTCGAGGACCTGCACCTCGTAGGTGTCCATCAGGAACACGCCGCTGTTGCCGCGGTCCTGGCCCTTGCCCACCGGCGGATTGGGCGCGGCCCACTCGACGTGCAGCTGGCAGTCGCCGAAGGCCTGCCTGGTGCGGATGCCGCCCTTGCCCTTGACGACCTCCATGTACCCGTCGCGCACCGTCCAGGCGGCCGGCCCTCCCTTGGCCGACTCCCACGATGAAAGATCCTTTCCGTCGAACAGGACGATCGCGTCCGACGGCACCGGGGCGGGGGGCTGCTCCGGTCCCGGGTCAACGACCGGCGGCAGGGGCCGCGATTCGTCGTGGACCGCCCACTTCTTCATCTCGGCCAACCGGCCGTTCCGTTGTTCCGCGCCTCCCATCCCCATCGCCAGCACCCCCGTCACCACCGCCGCCGCCGCCATCGTCAAGGTTCTCACGGGTCCTCCTCCGAACGGTTACACAGTCTACGGCAGCTGGAACCCGGCGACCAGCGGCAGGTGGTCGCTGGCCACCAGGGCAAGCCGCGAGCGTTCGAGCCGGAACGAGCGCAGCTTCAGCGAGCTGTCGTAGTAGAAGTGGTCGAGGTGCAGGATCGGGAACAGGCCGGGGTAGGTGCGCCGCCGGCCGAGCAGCCGCACGTCCACCGATTCGAAGTTCGATCCCATCAGCCGCGTTGCGACGCCCCGGGTCCACTCGTTGAAGTCGCCCACCACGATGCGCGGCCCCGAGAGCGTCGGGTGCCGCAGCACGTCCACGCTGAGCAGGCGCCGCGCCTGGTGCGGCCGCGAGAAGTACCGGGTGCTCAGGTGCACGTTGTAAACGTGGACGGTCCCGCCCGACGGGAGGCTGAGGTCTGTTCGCAGGCAGCCGCGGCGTTCGCTGGCGTGCCAGGTGATGTCGTAGTTCTCGCGGCGGACGATCGGCAGCCGCGAGAAAGTGGCGTTGCCGTACGGCATGCCCCGCAGCAGCCGGTTCTGCCCGAACGCGAAGTGGTACCCGAGCGCCTTGGCGATGAAGGCCACCTGGTCTGCGCGCTCGTCCCGCGGCACGTCGGCCCTGAAGATCTCCTGGGCCGCGACGACGTCGGCGTCGAGGCGCGCGATCACCTCTGCGATGCGCGCGACGTCAACGCGCCGGTCGAGCCCGCGGCACCTGTGAACGTTGTAGGTCGCCACCCGGATCATTGCTGCCGCTCCAGGAGCCAGCCGACCAGCTCGGTGCCCCGCTCGAGCAGGCCCCGGTTCTTCCACGCCTCGTGAGTGACCTCCACGGCCTGCGCCAGGTCGGCGACGAAGTCCTCCTCGAGCCGGGCGGCGAAGGCCGGGTCGCACGAGGCCAGGTTCACTTCGTCGTTCAGGCCGAACGACCGGTTGTCGAAGTTGGTGGTGCCGACGACCGCCCACCGCCGGTGTACGAGCAGCACCTTGGCGTGCAGCATCGCGGGGCGGTACTCGAAGATCCGCACGCCGTGCGGCAGCAGCCGGCCGTAGCCCAGCCGGCTGGTGCGGCGGGTCAGCAGCTGGTCGCTGTGCGGCCCCGGCACCAGCACCAGCACCTCGACGCCGCGCGCGACCGCCCGTTTCAGCTCGTCGGCCAGGCTGGCATCGGGCAGGAAGTACGGCGTGCTGAGATGGATGGTCTCTCGCGCCGAGGCGAGCAGCATCTGGAACAGCATGCGGGCGCGCGTCGATCCGCCGGCCGACGGCGTGCGGTACACCACGATGGCGGGGCTCCCTCCGGCCGGCTCGCAGTCGGGGAAGTGGGCATCGCCGACGATCATCTCGCCGCTTGCCTCGAGCCAGTTCTCGACGAAGGTCGCCTGCAGGCTGGTCACGGCGCGGCCGCGCACCCTGACCATGGTGTCGCGCCAGCGGGGGTGCCCCGGCCTCGACACCAGCCAGTTGTCCGCGAACCCGGCACCGCCCACGAAAGCCGTCTCGCCGTCCACGACCAGCAACTCGCGATGCGTCCGGTTGTTGTAGCGCGGGATCGTCGTCAGGCGGAGCGGGTGGTAGAAGGCCAGCTTCCCCCCGGCCTCCAGCACGGGCGCGAAGTCCCCGGGTGTCGTCCGGAACGACCCGATGCCGTCGAGGACGATGCGCACGTCCACGCCCGCTCGGGCCCGCTCGGCCAGCGCGGCCACGAACCGGCGGGCCACCTCGCCCGGCCGGAAGATGTAGGCCTCGAGGTTGACC
>JARKSS010000318.1 GCA_029974175.1 Vicinamibacterales bacterium | reverse complement strand
GGGGCTACTACCGGTCGGCGTGGTATCCCTACTGGGGTTCCTCGTGGTACTTCAGCCCGTTCTGGTGGGGCTACACCTCCCCGTTGTGGTACGGGAGCTGGGATCCCTACTGGGACTACGGCTTCGGCCAACTCTACCCCGGGTGGTACGGCGGCAGCTACGCCTCGCCTGACAGCGCCGAGGAACTGCCTGATGGTGCGCTGAAGCTGAAGGTCAAGCCACGCGATGCCGAGGTTTACGTGGACGGCTACTACGTCGGCCAGGTGGACAGCTTCGACGGGGCGTTCCAGCACATCGATCTCGAGCCGGGAACGCACCGGGTGGAGATCAGGGCTCCGGGTTACGAATCGATCACCTTCGAGGTGAAGATTGCCCCGCGCCAGAACCTCACCTACAAGGGCGAGTTGAAGAAGGCGATGTAGGCGAGGGGCTCTAGGGGCTAGGAAGGGCCGGGGAATCGACAAGGTTCCCCGGCCCTTTTTCTTTCCGACGTGCGACAATCGGCCCGCATGACGCTTCGCGCCGTTGCCGCCGTCTCGGGTGTGTACGACGTGCTGCTCGGCCTTGCGATGCTGGGCGGCCGCCCGCTGCTGGCCGCCCTCTTCGGGGTGGCCGAGCCCGTGCCGCCCATCCATGCCGACCTGAACGGCCTCTTCCTGCTGGCAGTCGGCGCGGGGTACTGGCTGCCCTGGCGCGATCCTGGCCGCTACCGCGGCTATCTCTGGGTGATGGGCCCGGGGATGAAGGGCGCGGGCGCGCTCCTCTTCGTGGCCGACCACCTGCTTCGCGGCTCCCCGGCCGCGTTCCTGCTCTTCGCGGTCACCGACGGCGCGCTCGCCCTGCTCACCCTCTGGGCGCTGCTCTCTGGCAGGCCGCCGCTGAAGAACGCGGCCTGAATGCAAAAGGGAGAATGCGAAGACACGCTGTTCTTTCGTTCTCCATTTTTCTTTTTACATTGCAGGTTTCTTGCTTCAGCCACCTGCTACTTCGTCCGGCGCCGCAGCAGCACGTACAGCGGGATCCCCGCGGCGATGATCAGCGCGCCGTAGAGCGAGGGGCCGGGGCGCCCCGCGACCGCGGCCACCATGATGACCAGCGACACGGCAACGAAGAGCGCCGGGGCGACCGGGTAACCCCAGGCCTTGAAGGGCCGCGGCTCGTCCGGGTAGCGTCGTCTCAGGATGAACAGGCTGCTGACGGCGAACGCCGAGAACAGCAGCACGGCGAACCCGGTGTACTCGGCCAGCGCGTCCTTCGTGTTGGTGAGCACGAGTAATGATGCCCAGACGGCCTGCGCGGCAATGGCGACCCACGGTGTGTGGAAGCGCGGGTGCACGCGCGCCATCACGGGGAAGAAGGCGCGGTCGCGCGCCATCGCGAAGTAGACCCGCGGCCCCGCCACGGTCATCGCGCTGAGGCTGCCGATCAGCACGACCACCGCAAGGCCTCCCAGCAGGCGCGACGCCGAGGGCCCGAGCGCCCGGTCGGCTGCCACCATCGCGATCTCCGACTGTGCCTGCGCCCCGATCTCCTGGATCGGCACGGCGAACAGGTACATCAGGTTCAACCCGAGGTACAACAGCACCACGGCGCCGGTGCCGAGCGCAAGGGCGATCGGCACGTTGCGCCCCGGGTCCCTGATCTCCTCGGCCACGTACGACGCGGCGTTCCACCCGCTGTACGAGAACATCACCACGATGAAGGCAAGCGCCAGGTTGGTGGTGACGCCTTCGGGCGCGGCCGTGAGGTTCTCGAAGCTGCCGCGGCCGATGCCAAGTCCCACGGCGACGAAGGCGGCAAGCGCGCCCACCTTCAGGATGGCCAGGGCGTTCTGCACCAGGCGCCCCGGGCCGAGGCCGCGGATGTGGATCAGCGCCAGGCCGACGATGGCCGTCAGCGCGACAATCGTCCGGGGCGAGAAGGTCAGCGGGACCCAGGGAATCGGGATGGTGAACAGCGGCGTGGCGTCGCTGGCCACCGGGAGGAAGCGGCCCAGGTAGTCGGCCGCGCCGAGGGCGCCGGCGGCCATGGCCCCGGCAAACCCGGCGACGAACGACGTCCAGCCGGTGAGGAACGCGGCCAGCGGGCCGAAGCCCTCGCGCAGGTACACGTACTCGCCGCCCGAGCGGGGGCGGAGGGTGCCCAGCTCCGCGTACGCCATGGCGCCGGCAAACGCGAGCAGCCCGCCGACCAGCCACACGCCGAGGAACTCGAGCGGGTGCGGAACGGCCTGGGCGATGATCCGCGGCGTGATGAAGATCCCGACGCCGATCACGTTGGAGATGACGATGGCGGCGGCGTCGAGGGGACCCAGGCGACGCTCGAGCAGGCGGACGGTCGGTTCGGACGGCACTCGGAGCATTATAGACGCGAGGGGAACGCCGTGGACGAGCGGGCCGAAGAGCGGCACCGGATGGTGGCCGAGCAGATTGCCTCGCGCGGCATCGAGAACGCCGCGGTACTGGACGCGATGCGCGAGGTGCCCCGCCACCTGTTCGTGCCGGGCGCCGAACAGCGGTGGGCCTACGACGATGGGCCGCTCCCCATCGGCCACAACCAGACCATCTCGCAGCCCTACATCGTGGCCCTGATGACCGAGCTGGCCAGGCCGGCCCCCACCGACCGCGCGCTCGAGATCGGCACCGGCACCGGCTACCAGACGGCCATCCTCGCCCGCCTGGTGTCACACGTTTATTCAATCGAGATCGTCGAGGAGCTGTCGCGCCAGGCGGCCGCGCGGCTCGAGGCGCTGGGGATTCGAAACGTCACCCTGCGGGTCGGCGACGGGCATGCGGGGTGGCCCGAGGAAGCTCCCTTCGACATCGTCCTGTCGGCCGCGGCGCCCGAACACGTACCGCCGTCGCTCGTCGAGCAGCTCGCGCCGGGGGGCCGCCTGGTGATCCCGGCAGGTCCGTCGCACGCGCAGGAACTGCTGCTGATGGAAAAGGGAGAGAACGGGGGCGTTTCGTCGAGGGTGGTGACGGCGGTGCGGTTCGTGCCGCTGCTGCACCGCCGGTGAGGGAGGGGCCGTCCGGGGCGACCACCCGACTTCGGCTTCGGCGGGCAGGCAAGGGTCGCCCCTACCGGGTGAGGAGCTGACGCTCGATCTGGTACTCGGCCAGCTTCACCCAGTTGTTCGCGCGGTACTTCGCGTACAGCTCGACGCGGGCGTCCACGAACTCGCGGTTGCGCAGCATCTGCGCGCGCGGCTGGAGCCCCGTGTAGCCCAGGTTCGAACGCAGGACGAGCGGCTCGGTCGACTGGCCGGGCGCCAGGCCGTCGGGGCCAATCGCACGCACGTAGGGAGGCGTTCCCCACTCCTCGGTCTCCCCCACCCGCATGAACTTCGCAAACATCTGGACGCTGGAGATCTCGGAGTTGGAGCCGTTCTTCAAGCGAAGCGAGATGCTCGGGACCAGCTTGTTCTTCCCGTCCTCGACGATCCCGGCGTCGAACCAGCCGCTGACCACGTCGGTCACCTGCAGGTCGCGGGCGATGTCCACGTCGTTGCCGCCGCAACCCGAGACCGCAAGCGCAAACGCCAGCACGAGCGCCGGCACCAGCATCGAGTGAGCGCGCATAGAAGCTGTGTGTCTCCTCCCACCATTCTAAGACACCGCGCCGCCGGCCAGGTTCCGGCCCTGGACTAGAACTCCTTGATCTCGACCCGCTTTCGCGCCTCCTCGAGGGTCAGGCGGCCCGCCTTGAAGGCCGCCAGGTCGGAGCCGCGGACGCGCAGCGTCAGCGCCGTCTGCGCCGGGCCTCCCGGCAGCATGCGCGGCTGGCTCTCGCGCGCCGCGACGGTCAGCCAGTCGTCGGGCCCGAGCGCAATCGTCCCGCCCCACTGCACCATCAGGTCGGCCAGCGCGTGTCCCAGCTCCGAGGCGTAGGCCTCCAGGGGATCCGCGTTCGAGGAGCCAGTCGCGGCGCCAGGCTGCGGGACCGGGGCCGGCTGGCCGGCGGCGGCCGCCTGCACCCTCGCCTCCTCGCCGCGGGGCTGCTCGCCGCGCCCGCCGGGATCCCCGATCACCCGGTTCGAAGAAACGCTCACCTTGCGCTGGATCGTGCGGATCGTCTGCTCGAGGTCCTGGCGCAGGCGCACATCGGGGATGGCCGCCAGCTGCCGGCGCAGCTGCGCCAGCTCGAAGTCGAGGCGGACGGGCGTGTCGAGCACGCGGATGCTCCAAAGGACGGTGCGCGGAAGCGGCGGCAGGTCGACGTCGAAGAAGACGCCGTAGCCGTCGAGGTGGAAGCCGCGCGCGCGAATCGGGCCGTCGAACTGGAGGAGCCCGGGCGCCAGTTTCTCGAGCTGCTGGCTGTGGATCTCGTGGACGGCTGTCGCGAGCACGCCTTCCATCGCGGTGATCTGCAGGCGCAGGTTGTCCTGCGGACCCGCGCGGCCCTGGCGCCCCGGCTGCGCCAGCGCCGGGGCCACGAGCACCGCCAGCAGCGGCAGCGAGACGGTCGTCACGAATCGAACGCGCTTCACGGTCTACCTCCTACCTCTTTTCCGACACGGTCGTCAGCAGGTAGTTGAGCAGCTGCCGCTGCCGCATGACCTCGGCGCCGGTCGTCCCCTCCAGCACGCCAAGCCCCTGCTGCACCCGGAGCAGGTCGTTCTGCCGCTGCGCCGACAGCTCGTTGAGCAGCCCGGAGATCCGGTACGCCATCTCGCGCTGCTGGCGCTGCTCGCTGGCGGCAATCATCTCGCTGACCCTCGCCATGATGGCCCGGTCGTCGAGAGCCGGCCCGGGAACGGCGGCCCGAAGGGGCGCCACCTGCCCCGTGGGACTGTTGAACTCCTCGCGAAGCCGCCGCTCGAGGGCGGCAAGATCGGCGCGCCACGGCTGCGGGACAACGGACGGCGCGACAGCATCGCGGGCCGCAGGCGCGGCAGCCTGTTGCGCGGCGGGCGAGGAAGCCTGGCGCGACCAGCCGGTCCGGACCGCGAACCCATCCTGGTCGTACCGGATCTCGAGGTTCGCGAGGGCGGCGCCGCCGGCAAAGAGCAGGATCGCGGCAGCCAGGCGGCCGAGCGCGGGCAACGGCGCCTGCCACCACCGTGAGGGCCGCAGCACGCTGGCGGACGGCTTGGACACGGGGGCGGCCGCAGCCTCACCCCGCTCGGTGACGAGCCGCACGCCCGTGTCGGGCACCGTCACCGTCCACGCCTTGAGGGCCGACCGGACGGCCCCCAGGCCGGCCACCTCGTCGGCGCACGCCGCGCACCCGGCCAGGTGCGCTTCCACCAGGCGCCGCTCGGCAGCCTCGCACTCGCCGTAGACGTAGGCGAGCAGTGTCTCCTTGTCCGTGCAGGTGAAGCCGTCAGTCATACTGCCCTCGCACGCCCGGGCCGCCGGGCCTCGTCCGGCCGGCTCGCGTCGAATCCCGCGATCCCGTTCCGCTCCAGCTCGCGCCGGAGGACCGTCAGGCCCTGGTAGAGCCGTGTCTTCACGGTGCTCAGGGGGCAGCCCACCAGGTCGGCAATCTCCTGGAAGGTCAGCCCCTCGTATTCCTTCAGCACGACCGCGGTCCGCTGCTCCTCAGGGAGCAACCGCATGGCCCGCTCCACGGCTTCTCCCAGCCGCCGCCTCCCCACGATGTCGTCGAGCGACTCGGCGCCCTCTGCTTCCCCGGCCAGCTCGACGAGGTCCACGCCCGGGGGAGCCGGCACGAAGGGAGCGCGGCGCTCCCGGCGCATGTGGTCGCGGCAAAGATTCAGCGCGATCCGGTACAGCCAGGAGGAGAACTTGGATTCGCCCTTGAAGCCAGGCAGGGCCCGGAACGCCCTGAGGAACGTCTCCTGGCTCACATCGCGCGCATCGTCCTCGCGGCCGAGCGTCCGGAAGGCGAGGGCATAGATCTGCCGCTCCCAGCGGATGATGAGCTGGTTGAAGCTCTCGGTGTCGCCACCGGCCGCGCGCGCGACTAGTTCCTCGTCGCCCAGGGCGGCGAGGTGGGTTCCGTCCAGGCGTCCTCCTCGTGGATCCGCGCTGCTTTTAAGACGCGAAAGGCCTCCCGGCAGTCGGCGGCCGCGTCAGATTCCCAGCACGCGCAATTCGTGGACGATTATACCGGGTGGGCTACTGCCTGAGGGCCCCGACGCCAGCAAAAACTGGACCATTCGGGAACACGCGTCGGCGTTGGGTTCTTTCTCGTCCTCGCGAGGTTGGTCGGGCTGGCGTCCAATGCCCAGGCACAGACGGCGTCGGCCAACTTCCAGGTCACGGCCACCGTCGTCAACCGCTGCACGATCTCGGCCGCCAACCTCGCCTTCGGTGACTACCATCCCACTTCGAGCGCCCCACTCAACGCGCAGAGCGACCTGACCGTCTCGTGCACCCGGGGCCACACAGCCTGGATCGGCCTGAGCGACGGGCTCCACTACTCGGGCGCGCGCCGGATGCAGAACGCGGCCGGCACCGTGCTGCCTTCGCCCGGGTGTTGCTCGGCTTCGGTGCGGCAGGCGGAGGACGACGCTACTGGTACAATGAGGGGTTCACGAAACCGGGACCCTTCGAACCGATGATCCAGATCGCAGGCCTCACGAAGTCTTTCGGCGACCGGGTGCTCTTCGACAACGTCACCTGGCAGATCTCCGACGGTGAACGCGTCGGCCTCACCGGCCCGAACGGCTCGGGCAAAACCACCCTCCTCAAGATCTTCGCCGGCCTCGAGGAGCCCGATTCGGGGCAGGTCGTCAAGCCGGCCGACCTCACCGTCGGCTACCTCCCCCAGGACGGCATCGTTCACAAGGGGCGGACGGTCCGCGAAGAGGCGATGCTCGCCTTCGGCACCCTGCTCCAGGTCCGCGCCGAGATGGAGGCCCTCGAAGAACGGCTGGGCCATCCCGATGTGTCGGACGCCGAACACGAGCAGATGCTCGTCCGCTACAGCGACCTCCAGGACCGCTTCCGCCTGCATGACGGCTACAACATCGATTTGAAGGTCACCACCGTGCTGCAGGGCCTCGGGTTCAGCCAGGCCGACTTCGACCGCCCCACCGACACCTTCTCGGGCGGCTGGCAGATGCGCCTCGCGCTTGCCAAGCTGCTGCTTGCCCGGCCGAACCTGCTGCTGCTCGACGAGCCGACCAACCACCTCGACCTCGAGGCGCGCAACTGGCTCGAGGAGTACCTGCACGACTACCCGCACGCCGTCATCCTCGTGTCGCACGACCGCTATTTCCTCGACACGGTGATTACCCGGGTGGCCGAGGTCTACCTGCGGCAGCTGAACGACTACCCCGGCAACTACACGCATTACCTCGAGGAGAGCCAGGCCCGGCTCGAGCGGGTGCGCGAGGCGAAGAAGCAGCAGGACGAGGAGATCGAGCGGATCAAGATGTTCATCAGCCGGTTCCGCTACAAGGCCACCAAGGCGGCCCAGGTGCAGAGCCGGATCAAGATGCTCGAGAAGATCGTCCCGATCGAGGTGCCGCCCGAGCGCAAGCGCGTGCACTTCAGCTTTCCGCCCTCGGTCAAGAGCGGCCGCACGGTGCTCGAACTCGAGCGGATCCGGAAGGCCTATGGCCCCAACGTCGTCTTCGAGTGCGCCAACCTGCACGTCGAGCGCGGCGACCGGATCGCGCTCGTCGGCCCGAACGGGAGCGGCAAGTCCACCCTGATGCGGATGCTGGCCGGCGTCGAGCGGCCCGACTCGGGCACGCGGCGCGAGGGCCACCAGGTCGTGATGCAGTACTTCGCCCAGGACGAGGCCGTTCGCCTCGACCCGAGCCTGACCGTGTACGAAACGCTGCAGTCGGGCTCGCCGGTGCACATGGTGCCGGCCATCCGCAACATCCTCGGCGGCTTCCTCTTCTCGGGCGACGACGTGTACAAGAAGGTGGAGGTGCTTTCGGGCGGCGAGCGCACCCGGTTGGCCGTCGCCCGCATGCTGCTGCGCCCCTCGAACACCCTGCTGCTCGACGAGCCCACCAACCACCTCGACCTCGACTCGAAGGACGTCCTGCTCGAGGCGCTCGAGGACTACGGCGGCACCCTCATCTTCGTCTCGCACGACCGCTACTTCGTCGAGAAGCTGGCCAACCGGATCGTCGAGGTCGGCGGCGGCGAGGCCCACAGCTACCCGGGACGCTACGAGGAGTTCCTCTGGAGCAAAGGACAGAGGAAGGCGCCCGCCCAGGGCGCCGAGGCGGCCCCTCGCTCCACGCCGCCTGCGCAGGCTGCGTTCCGGCCCGGCAAGGCTCGAGGCTCAGAGGCCGGGACGCGGGACTCAGCGCCGGAGCCAAAGCGGAACGGAACAGCCCCGTCCGACGGACGCGGCGGGCTGTCGAGCGCCGAACGCGAGGCGCGCCGGCGCCAGGCGTTGAGCGAGGCGCGGCGCCGCGAGCGCCGCCAGAAGGCTCTGCGGGTGCAGGTCTCGGAGTTGGAAGAAACCATCGCGGCGCGCGAGGCGGAGATCAAGGCGCTCGAGACCCAGATGGCGAGCGCCGGGTTCTACGACAACCGCGAGGCCGTCCAGCCCGTCGTCGAGCGGCACCAGGCCCTGATGTGGGAGGTCGGAGACCTCATGCACAAGTGGGAGGAACTGCAGCTCTCCCTCGAGCGCGCCGAGCAGGACTTACAATCCTGATGGCTCGGGCCCTCCGATCGGGCCTTGGCAACCCCTCCTTGAAGGTGCAATTACACAGTTGTAATGAAGATCGGTGTCGCCTGGCGCCTCGGCGCTTGATTTTCCGCCGTTTCCCCTTCATCCACCGACCCGAGCCTCAGGCATGCCCTTTGCGCCCCATCCATGGGCTGCGGTCCGCGCGGCCGCTGCTTGGCACTTGGGCCCAGGATGGTTACACTATTGAAATCGCACCGGTTCTTTGGTTCCCCCGTTCACGTCATGACTGACCTTCCGCAGCCAACGCCTGCGCCGGCGAAGCCGCGCTCGGGTGCGCAGCCCGCTGCCCCCGGGCCGTCGCCCCTGCCACCCGTCGGCGACCGGTTCTTCCGCCAGCTGGTGGAGAGCATGCGCAACGGCGTGCTGGCGATCACGCGGGACGGCCGGGTTGTGGCGATGAACGAGGTGGCCTACCGGGTCTTCAACATCGAGCCGTCGCCGGGCGACATCGGCGCCCCGTACACCGACGTCCTGCACGACCAGCCCGACGTCGTCCGGATCCTGGGAACCGCCTTCGAGCTGCAGAACCTGCCGAACCGGGCCGAGCTGAGGCTGAAGACCTCGGGCAAGGTGATCGGCTACACGCTGTCGCACGTCCGCGACGATGCGGGCGAGGTGATCGGGGCGTCGCTGTTCTTCAAGGACCTGACGCTGGTCGAGCAGCTCGAGGAGCGCGAGCGCCTGCGCGACCGCCTGGCCACCCTGGGCGAGATGGCGGCCGCCATCGCCCACGAGGTGAAGAACCCGCTGGCGGGGATCGAGGTGATGGCCGGGCTGCTGCGGCGGCGCCTTCCCGACTCGCCCGAAGCCCAGGGGCTCATCAACGACATCATTGCCGAGGCCAAGGTGGCCAACGCAATCGTGCTCGAGGTGCTCGACTTCGTCCGGCCCATCCGCCTCCAGGTGGAACGGACATCGATCCCGCAGGTGCTGCACGACGCGGTGACGACGGCCGAGCGCAAGGCCAGCCGCGGCGGCGTGAGCATCACGCTGAACGTGCAGGAGCAGCTGCCGCTGATCCAGGCCGACCATCACCAGCTGGTGCAGGTCTTCAGCAACCTGATCCTCAACGCGCTCGAAGCGCTGAACGGCACCGGGACCATCGCGATCACGGCGGTGCGGGGCGAGGGCTACGTCGAGCCGAGCGCCGAGTCGCGGCGGCCGGCGCCGGCGACAGTGGTCGTGGAGGTGGCCGACACCGGCCCTGGGGTGAGCCCCGAGATCCTCGACCGCGTGTTCAACCCGTTCTTCACCACCAAGCCGCAGGGTTCTGGCCTCGGCCTGGCGATCGTCCGGAAGATCGTGGACGCCCACAACGGGCACATCGACTTCACCTCGACGGTCGGGCAGGGGACGCGCTTCCGCGTCACGCTGCCGCTCGAAGCCGGCGAGGGCTGGTTGCAGTAGGCTTGCCACGCCGAAGCCGGGCTTGGACCGGCGATTCGAGGCGACGGCCGCCGCGCGCGCGCTCCGTTTTGACAGGAAGAGAAGAGAGATGGGCCGTATCCTGATTGCCGACGACCACGACGCGCTCCGCCGCGGCCTGGCGCGCGCGCTGACCGAGGCGGGCCACGAGGTGGACGAGGCGCCCAACGGGAACGCCGCCATCGAACGGCTGCACGAGGGCTACTTCGACGTGGTGCTGAGCGACCTGAAGATGGGGGGCAGCGACGGCCTCGACGTGCTGCGCACCACCAAGTCGCTGCACCCCTCCACCTCCGTCATCCTGATGACCGCGTTCGGCTCGGTGAACACGGCGGTCGAGGCGATGAAGAGCGGTGCCTTCGACTACGTGCAGAAGCCGTTCGAGATCGAAGAGATGGAGGTGAAGATCGAGAAGGCGCTCGAGCTGCGCCGGATGCGGAACGAGCTCGACTACCTCCGTCACACCCAGAACGACATCTACGAGTTCGACCGGATCGTCGGCAGCAGCGGCGCCCTCGCGCGCGTGCTCGGCGTCGTCCGCAAGGTGGCCAAGAGCAACACGACCGTCCTGATCCGCGGCGAGACGGGCACCGGCAAGGAGCTGATCGCCGGGGCGATCCACCACAACTCGCTGCGCGCCTCGCGCAACTTCGTGCGGGTGAACTGCGCCGCGCTGCAGGAGAACCTCCTCGAGTCGGAGCTGTTCGGCCACGAGAAGGGGGCCTTCACCGGCGCCGACAAGCAGCGCGTCGGGCGGTTCGAGCAGGCCGACGGCGGGACGATGTTCCTGGACGAGGTGGGCGACATGAGCCCGAGCACGCAGGCCAAGATCCTGCGCGTGCTCCAGGAACACGAGTTCGAACGGCTCGGGGGCACCCGCACGCTGAAGGTGGACGTGCGGTTGATCGCCGCCACCAACCGGAACCTGGCGTCGATGGTGGCCACCGGGCAGTTCCGTGAGGACCTGTACTACCGGCTGAACGTCGTCTCGATCGACATGCCGCCGCTCCGCGAGCGGAAGGAGGACATCGCCGCGCTCGCCGAGTTCTTCATCCGGCGCTTCTCGGCCGAGCTGAAGAAGAAGATGGAGGGGATCCAACCGGATGCCATCAAGCTGCTCATGCGGTACAACTGGCCCGGGAACATCCGCG
>JARKSS010000307.1 GCA_029974175.1 Vicinamibacterales bacterium | reverse complement strand
GCACGGCCGCGCCCCGGCGGTCGCCACGGGCCTCAAGCGCGCCCGCCCCGATCTCGTCGTGTTCGCCTACCAGGGCGACGGCGACCTCGCCTCGATCGGCACCGCCGAGATCGTCCACTGCGCCAACCGCGGCGAGAAGATCACGGTCATCTTCGTCAACAACGCCATCTACGGGATGACCGGGGGCCAGATGGCGCCGACGACGCTGCCGGGCCAGGTCACCACGACCTGCGCCTTCGGCCGCGACGTCGCGCACGCCGGCTTCCCGATCCGCATCGCCGAGCTGCTCAGCACGCTGCGCACGCCGTCGTTCATCGCGCGGGGCGCCGTGCACACGCCGCGCGAGGCGGCCCGCGTCAAGGCGCTGCTGCGCCGCGCCTTCCGGAACCAGATCGACAACGCCTGCTTCTCCCTCGTCGAAATCCTCTCGACGTGCCCCACCAACTGGGGGCTCTCGCCGGCGGAAGCAGGCCAATGGCTGGAGCGGAACATGGTGCCCTACTACCCGCTCGGCGTCTTCCGGACGCCGGAGGGCGGGGACCGCGCTCCGCTGCCGGTCGCCGAGGAGCAGGCATGGAACACCAGGTGATCATCGCGGGGTTCGGTGGCCAGGGGGTCATGCTCATCGGGAAGATCCTTGCGCACGCCGGCATGAAGGAGGGCAAGGAGGTGTCGTGGCTGCCGTCGTACGGGCCCGAGATGCGCGGCGGCACCTCGAACTGCACGGTGGTCGTCTCGGACGAGCCGGTCGGCTCGCCGCTGGTCTACCGGCCGTCGGCCGTCATCGCGATGAACGAGCCGTCGGTGGGGAAGTTCGAGCCGCGCGTGGCGCCGGGCGGCGTGCTCCTGGTGAACACCAGCCTCGCCCGCGGCGGCCGCTCCCGGACCGACGTGCGCGTGGTGGAGATTGCCGCCAACGACATCGCGGCCGCGGTGGGCAACGCGCGCGCGGCGAACATGGCCGCCCTGGGCGCCTACCTCGGCGCCACCGGCTCGGTGTCGCTCGAGACGGTCGAAACGGTCATCCGCGAGATGCTGGCGGGCAAGCCGCAGGTGATCGAGTCGAACCTCGAGGCGCTGCGGCGCGGCCACACCCTCGGGGTCAAGGCCCTGCAGCAGGAGGCGGCGTGACGCTCGCCTGTCCCGAGCTGACGCGCCTGGAGCCGATCCTGGCCCGCTACCCCGCCCGCGAGGAATCGCTGATCCAGGTGCTGCAGGACGTCCAGCGGGCGTACCGCTACCTGCCGTGCCACGTGCTCGAGCAGGTGGCGGCCCGCCTGCACGTCCCGCTCGCGCGCGTCTTCTCGGTCGCGACCTTCTACAAGGCGTTCGCCCTCACGCCCCAGGGAGAGACGACGATCCAGGTCTGCACCGGCACTGCCTGCCACATCCGCGGCGCCGAGCGCCTGATCGACGAGCTGCGCGACCGCCTCGGCGCGGGGCCGGGCGAGACGACCGCGGACCGTCGCTTCACCATCCGCACCGTGAACTGCGTGGGGGCCTGCGCGATGGCCCCGGTGCTCATCGTCGGCGACCGCTACCGCGGCAACGCGAAGCCGGCGGCCATCGGCGACTACCTGTCGGAGGGGGGTGGGGGTCATGCGCATTGAGTCGGGCGGCGCATTCGAGGCACATCGCCGCCGCGTGGCCGAGGCGCGGGTCGCCCGCCGGAAGACGGTGCTGGTGTGCTGCGGCACCGGCTGCCTGGCGAACGGGTCGGCCGCGGTGCTCGACGCCTTCGCGACGCGCCTGACCGCCCGCGGCCTCAACGCCGAGCTGGGAGTCTTCGTGAAGAAGACCGGCTGCCACGGCTGCTGCCAGCGTGGCCCGCTCGTGGTAGTCGAACCGGGCGGCACCCTCTACACGAAGGTGCAGCCGCGCGACGTCGCCGAGATCGTCGAGAAGAGCATCGAGCACGACGAGACGGTGACGCGCCTGCTTTACACGGATCGAAAGGCGGGCGCCTGCACCTGCCAGGGCGACGTTCCCTTCTACAAGCACCAGACCCGGATTGCGCTGCGGAACATCGGTCGTCTCGATCCGCGCGACATCGACGATGCGATCGCGCACGGGGCGTACGCCGGCCTCGTCCGGGCGGTGGGGCACATGACACCCGAGCAGGTGATCGACGAGGTCGAACGGTCGGGGCTGCGCGGGCGCGGGGGCGCGGGCTTCCCCACCGCGCGCAAGTGGCGTGCCTGCCGCACGGCCCCGGGCGACCGCCGGTTCGTGGTCTGCAACGGCGACGAGGGCGACCCCGGGGCCTTCAAGGATCGCTCGCTGATGGAGGGCGACCCGCACGCCATCATCGAGGGCATGACCATCGGCGCGTTCGCCGTCGGGGCGCACGAGGGGTTCATCTACGTTCGCGACGAGTACCCGCTCGCCGTTTCGACACTGACCACGGCAATCGGGCAGGCGCGCGACCGCGGCCTGCTCGGGACGAACATCCTCGGCAGCGGGTTCGACTTCGACCTGCGGCTGTCGCGCGGCGGCGGCGCCTTCGTGTGCGGGGAGTCGTCGGCCCTCATGCGGTCGATCGAAGGGAAGGTCGGCGAGCCGCGCGCGAAGTACGTGCATGCGACCACCCGCGGCCTGTTCGACTGCCCGACCGTGCTGAACAACGTCGAGACCTGGTCGGTGGTGGGGCAGATCATTCACCGGGGCGGCGAGTGGTTCGCGCGCCTCGGCACGCCGCTGTCGAAGGGAACCAAGGCGTTCTCGCTCGTCGGCAAGGTGGCCAACACCGGGCTCGTGGAGGTGCCGATGGGCACCTCGCTGCGCACGATCGTCGAGGAGGTCGGCGGCGGCGTGCTGGACGGCCGGCCGCTCAAGGCCGTGCAGACCGGGGGGCCCTCGGGCGGATGCGTGCCAGAGTCGCTGCTCGACCTGCCGGTGGACTACGAGCGGCTCACCGAGGCCGGATCGATGATGGGCTCCGGTGGCCTGATCGTGATGGACGACCGGACGTGCATGGTCGAGGTCGCCCGCTACTTCCTCCGGTTCCTCACCGAGGAGTCGTGCGGCAAGTGCACCCCCTGCCGCGAAGGGTTGAAGCAGCTGCTCGCGATTTACGAAGGGATTGTCGCCGGGCGCGGCCGTCCCGGCGATGTCGAGCGGATTCGGACGCTGGCCGAGGGGATCCGCCTGGGAAGCCTGTGCGAGCTGGGACGGTCGGCGGTGAATCCCTTGCTCTCGACGCTGCGCTACTTCGGCGAGGAGTACCGGGCGCACATCGAGCGGCGCGCGTGCCCGGCCGGCACCTGCCGCGAGCTGACGGCGTACGAGATCGTGCACGACGGCCACCCAGGGCGGAGCGCCGGGGTGAACGGGAAGCGCCGCGGGGCGAGGGCGGTGCAGCGCCCGTGCAACGGCTGCCATGTCTGCGTGGCCGCGTGCCCGGTCGGCGCCATTGCCGGGGAGCGGAAGCGCCCGCACACGATCGACCAGGAGCGCTGCATCGGCTGCGGCGCCTGCTACGACGCCTGCCGGGTGGGGGCGATCCGGTTCTTCCCAAAGAGCGAAAGGGTGGCGGCTGATGCCGACGCTGCGTGTTGACGGGGTCAGGGTCACCGTCCCCGCCGGGGCGACGGTGCTGGCGGCGGCACGCGCGGCCGGCGCCGAGATTCCCACCTTGTGCCATCACGAAGGGCTCGAGCCGTGGGGCGGCTGCCGGTTGTGCCTGGTGGAGATCAGCAAGCCTGGCTGGACGGGTGAGGGAAAGATTGTCACCTCGTGCAACTACCCGGCCGAGGACGGCCTGGTCGTGCGGACCTCCGGTGAGCGGGTGGTCGCGACGAGGCGGGTGGTGGTGGACCTGCTGCTCGCACGCTGCCCCGGGACGCCGCTCGTCCAGCGGCTCGCCAGGGAGCACGGCATCGAGGAGGCCTCCTACGAGGTGAACCCCGAGCCAACCGACTGCGTGCTGTGCGGCCTCTGCACGCGGGCCTGCGACCGGATGGGCGTGTCGGCCATCGCGAGCGTTTCGAGGGGAGCCTCGCGGGCCATTGCGCCGCCGTTCAACCAACCGCCGCCCGACTGTATCGGGTGCCTCGCCTGCGCGGAGGTCTGCCCCACGGGTCATATCGCCTGGAGCGAGGCCGACGGCCGGCGCACCATCTGGGGCCGGGTGTTCGAGATGCAGCGCTGCGAGGGGTGCGGGCGCCCGCACCTCACCGCCGCGCAGGCTGGGTGGGCCCGCGCGCGCGGTGCGGCGGAACAGGACCTGCGGCTGTGCGATGCGTGCAAGCGCGAGCAGCTGGCGCGAACGCTTCGCGCGGTGTCGCGAGGCGAGACGGTTGCCGCGCAGGCAGCGGCAAGCTGAAGCCGGGAGGCAGCCCTCCTGCAGTTGGAGACGAGATGGCTATCGTGCTGCGCGTGGTCACGGAACGCTGCAACGGATGCGGCAACTGCGAGATGGCCTGCGCCTTCGTCCACGCGCAGGGCACCCGCCCCGCCCAGCCGCGCATCCAGGTGCTGGGGCGGCACGCCTCGCCCGGGCCCGGCACGCCGGTCCTCTGCCTGCAGTGCGACGAGCCGGCCTGTCTCGAGGTGTGCCCGTCGCAGGCGCTGTCCCGCGACGAGACGACCGGCGCCATCCGGCTCAACGAGGCCCGCTGCATCCGGTGCCGGTCGTGTGTGGCCGCCTGCCCGTTCGGCAACGTGGCGTGGGACGCGGCCCGGCACGTGGTCGTGAAATGCGATTTGTGCGGCGGCGACCCCCAGTGCGCCCGCTTCTGCCCGACAGGCGCCCTCCTCTCCAGTAGAACAGGCATCCTCACCTGTCCGTGATCAACCACAAAGGACACAAACGACACGAAGAACGGACGCCGCGAGCCGTCCAAGCACCGCTGTGAGGTGTCTCGAGGCTTGCCGGCGTTCGGGCCGTCGGCCACCTGGTCGATCGCCGCAGGTGGCCGCCCCGAGCAAACGTCGAGGGCGGCCGCCGAAGACCGGCTCGGTGTCCCCGCGCGAGGCGCCGCCTCCGATCGCCGCTGTCCTTCGTGGTCTTTGTGTTTGTGGTTTGACCGTCCGTGAGGCCCGTCCCCTCGGCAGTGCAGCAGTTGGGGTAACACCCGGGGTTCCGCCACGGACGAGGTGGAACGCCACGTCCCGTCACGCCCGCTCGCCCCCCGATTGCGCCCCCTCGCCGGAGAATCGCTGCTTCGAGGGGTGCACCCCGCCTACGCTGGGGGCAAACACACACCGACCGGCCTCGGCCCCAGCCGCGCGGCGACGGTGCCGCGCGAGGGAGGCCGCTGCGGACACTCTTCGGCGACCGCGAGGGTCGCCCCTGTGGGAGGTGCCCCTATGGCTCACGCCCCCATCAAGTACGTCGAGCGAGGCCTCGGCATCGTCGCCAACGGCCTCTGGCACGGATACGCCCTGGCGAGCCGGCTACTGCAGCGGGAGTCGTTCACGCCCCGCTGGTCGGACAAGCCGCTGCAGAAGTCGTGGGAGAAGACGAAGCCCCGCCTCGGGGTGCCGCGCGAAACCGACTCGCTCTGCCCGGTCTGCGTCCGCGAGGCCCGGCGCGAGATCCTCGACGGCCTCAAGGACGTCTCGGTGCTGCTCAACGAGAAGGTCGGCGAGATCAAGGCTCAGATCATCGAGCGCGACGGGAAGATCCTGATGGTCAAGGACTGCCCGCAGCACGGCCACTTCGAGGACGTCATGTCGATCGACCCCGAGATGTTCCGGCACCTGGAGCGGGTGTTCCCGGGGCGCGACATCACCGCGCACAACGACGAGAAGCTGCACAACCACGGCAGCAGCACCATCCGGTACGGGCGCGGTTCGGTGCTGACGATCGACCTCACCAACCGCTGCAACATGATGTGCGACCCGTGCTTCATGGACGCGAACCAGGTGGGGTTCGTCCACGAGCTGTCGTGGGAGGACATCAGGACGCTGCTCGACAACGCGATCTCCATCAAGCCACGCCGCCAGATGTCGGTGCAGTTCTCCGGCGGCGAGCCCACCCTCTCGCCGTACTTCCTCGACGCGATCCGCTACGCGGTGAAGCTCGGCTACCGCAGCGTGCAGGCGGCGACCAACGGCATCGAGTTCGCCAAGAGCCCCGAGTTCTGCCGCCAGGCGGCCGAGGCAGGCCTCCGCTTCGCCTACCTGCAGTTCGACGGGATCGGCAACGCGGCCAACTCGCACCGGCGCGTCGGCAACCTGTTCGACGTGAAGCTGCGTGCGATCGAGAACCTCTGGAGCGCCGGCGTCGACATCGTGCCGGTGGTGACGATCGTCAACGGCGTGAACAACGAGCAGGTGGGGCGGATCATCGAGTTCGCCCTCGACAACCCGAGGAAGATCTCGTTCGTCTCGTTCCAGCCGGTGTCCTTCACGGGCCGCGACGAGGAGGTCACCCCCGAGCGCCGGGCGGCCCAGCGCTACACCCTGGCGCACCTGGCCCACGACGTGAAGCGCCAGACGGGGATCGGCGAGCCGGCGCGCGACTGGTTCCCCATCTCCTTCATCGGCACCTTCTCCGACTGGGCCGATCAGGTGCACGGGCCGCAGGCGGAGTGGGGCCAGCTGAGCTGTGGCTGCCACCCGAACTGCGGCATCGGCATGGCCGTGATGGTGGACAAGGAGACCGGGGAGCGGGCCGCAGTGACCTCGTTCCTCGACGGCCCGCGCCTGGCCGAAGACCTGCGAGTGGTGAACGACGCCGCGCTGGGGAAGAACTGGGCCGTCCTCGGGATGGCGCTGTCGCTGCTGCGCAACTACGACCCGTTCAAGGCCCCGTCGAAGCTCACCATCAAGATGCTGATGGAGCGCTTCGACAAGGCGTACGGGGCGACCAAGCGCGACTACGGCCGCGTCGGGGCCGGTCGCACGCGGCAGGACGTGGACAAGCGCAGGTCCGACCGCTTCCTGTTCCTGTTCATCGCGGGGATGTGGTTCCAGGACCTGTTCAACTACGACTTCCGCCGCACCGAGATGTGCATCATCCCGTACGCGACGCAGATGGGGGAGATCTCCTTCTGTGCCTACAACACCGGGATCGGCTGGCGGCAGATTGTCGAGAAGATGCACATGACGGCCACCCTCACCAAGTGGTACGAGGAGCACGGCCGCCACGAGATCTTCGCGGGCAACAAGCCCGTCCCGCTGGCCTCGACCGAGCACTCGCTGGTGCTGAACCCCGAGGCGGTCGCTGCCGGGGCCCAGCACGACCTCGAGGTGCTTGGCATCGCGCGGAACGCGCGCGAGGAGAAGCTGATGGCCCGGAAGCGCAAGGCGCTGACGCCCGAGGAGGAGCGCCGCAACGAGGAGATGGCGCGGCTCTACCGCCAGCACGTGCTCAAGGAGGATCCGAACCTGGTGCCGGTGGAGGCGCTGCGGTCATCGTTGCGGAGATCGGCGTAGGGGCAACGTTGCCTGCCGCCGGGGCGACCACAAGGGTCGCCCCGACGCCGTCTGGTGTCTGCTGCCGTCAATGGTCTTTCGGCGCGATGTAGTTCTTCCGCGCGCGCGACTCGAAACCGCGGGGAACGAGCTTCACCTCGATCTTGTGGCGCTTGCCGTCGCGGTCGGGGGGCGCGAAGCCGAGCAGGTACTGCGCGTGCAGCTCGTCGGCCACACGCTCGAAGGTGGCGGGAAGGTCGTCGGAGGGCCGCAGCTCGAAGTACCCGCCGCCGGTCTCGAGCGCCAGCTTTCCGAGGCCAGGGTCGGGAAAGTCATCGGCAAGCGCGGCGGCGCCACCCCGGTTGCCCAGGCCGCCGAAGCCGCCGCCGAAGCCGCCCGGCATTCGGCCCGAGCGTGAGCGCAGCCCCACCGAGTAGATCATCACCTCGTCGCGCCGGGCTCGCTCCATCACGTCAACCAGCGTGAGGTAGCGGCCGCCGAACTTCGGCGGCCCCGAGTCCTTGCCGTCGCTCAGCACGAGGATCACCCGCCGCTCGTCCCCGGCATCCCCGAACGCGTCGAGCGCGGCATCGAGCGCCGTCCAGAGCGGGGTCGGCGCACTGCGAGGGGCCTGCGCCGGGAGCTGAGCCACCAGCGCCGAGCGGTCGTTGGTGAACTCGGGGCTGATCTTGATCTCCTCGCCGAACCACCCCACCTTCGCCTGGTCCTCGGGCCGGAGCTTCGAGAACAGTTGCGAGCAGGCGGCACGCAGCAGCCCGAGGTTCCCGTACATGCTCCCGCTGATGTCGAGCATGACGATGAGCCGGATGGGCCGCGGCGAGTTGTCGAAGACCGAGATCGGCTGCTTGCGCCCGTTGTCGAGCAGGACGAAGTCGTCCCTGGTGAGGGTCGTGACCAGGCGGCTGTCGTCGTCCGTCACGGTCACGTAGACCGGCACCGTCTCGGTGGTCCCGCGGAAGACCGGCACCTGCTGGGCGTGGAGTCCCACGCCCAGCCAGGCACCCAGAAGGCAGGTCAC
>JARKSS010000269.1 GCA_029974175.1 Vicinamibacterales bacterium | reverse complement strand
ATGAAGTCGTCGAACGACAGGGCGAACGACAGCAGCGCCGCCGCGACGATGCCGGGCAGCAGCAGGGGGAAGGTCACCCGCCACCACACCTGACCCGGGCTGGCGTAGAGGTCGCGGCCCGCCTCCTCGATCGCGGGGTCGAGGCTGGCGACCCGGGCCCGCACGGTGACGACCACGAAGCTGATGCAGAACATCGTGTGGGCCAGGATGATCGTCACGACGCCCTTGGGCACCCCGGCGGTGAGGAACTGGGCGGCGAGGCCGGCGCCGAGCACGACCTCGGGGGTCGCCATCGGCAGGAAGAGCAGCAGGCTCGTCGCCGAGCGGAACCGGAAGCGGTAGCGCACCAGGGCGATCGCGATGGCGGTGCCGAGCGCGGTCGCGGCGACGGTCGCCACCACCCCGACCAGGATGCTCGTGCCGAACGCCGCGCAGACGTCCTGCACGCCGCAGACGCCGAGCCAGTTGTCGAGGGTGAATCCGCGCCACACGATGTTCGTGCGCCGGTAGTCGTTGAACGAGTAGACGATCGTGTACGCGATCGGCACCAGCAGCAGCACGAAGATGAGCGCGGCGTAGACCGCGAGGCCCCACGCCCCGACGCCGAACCGCAGTCCCCGGTTCACACCAGATCCCGGGTGCCGGCGAAGCGCACGTAGAGCCCGACGATGAGGAGGATGGCGGCCATCAGCACGATCGACAGCGAGGCCGCGACCGGGTAGTTGCCGAGCGCGAGGAAGTTCGCCTCGACGACGTTGCCGATCATGGCGGTGTCGGTGTCGCCGAGGAAGTCGCGGCTCGCGTTGACGTAGTCGCCGGCCGCGGGGATGAAGGTCAGCAACGTGCCCGAGACCACCCCCGGCAGCGAGAGGGGCAGCGTCACCCGCCAGAACGTCGACGCGGGGCTGGCGTAGAGATCGCCGCCGGCCTCGAGGTAGCGCAGGTCGAGCCGTTCGAGCGAGGTGTAGATCGGCAGCGTCATGAAGGGGATGAAGTTGTAGGTGAGGCCGAAGATCACCGCCGCGGGGGTACCGGTGAACTGGGCGTCGGGCGGCAGGATCGACAGGTTCTGCAGGAACGTGAGCACCGGTCCCTCATCGCTGAGGATCTGCCGCCAGGCCAGGGTGCGCAGCAGGAACGAGATGAAGAACGGCGCGATCACCAGGGTCAGCGCGAGCGCCTGGAGCAGCGGGAACCGCCGCAGCTTCACCCCGATGAAGTACGCCAGCGGGTAGCCGATCAGCAGGGCGAGCACGGTCGCGATCAGCGCGTAGCCGAAGGAGCGCAGGATGATGACGCGGTACTCCCAGATCACCTCGCCGTAGATCTGCCAGTTGAACGCGTAGGTGTACTCGCCGAAGTCGCCCATGAGGTCGGGAACCTGCAGGCTGGTGATGATCAGCGAGACCAGGGGCACCAGGAAGAACAGGGCGAGATAGGCGACCCCGGGCAGCAGGAGCAGGAGCGCGACCGGGCTGCGCCGCCGCGGGGCGGGAGCGGGGGCCGCGG
>JARKSS010000258.1 GCA_029974175.1 Vicinamibacterales bacterium | reverse complement strand
GACTTCGGCGCCTTCGTCGATCTCGGAGGGGGCGTCCAGGGGCTGCTGCACGTTTCCGAGATGGCGTGGTCGCGCGTGGCGAACCCCGCCGAGGTGGTGAAGGCGGGCGACGAGATCACCGTCAAGGTGCTGCGCGTGGACGAGGACAAGCAGCGGATCTCCCTCGGGCTCAAGCAGCTCGCCCCCGACCCGTGGGACCGGGTGCGCGAGCTGTACGAGGTCGGGCAGGTGCGCCCCGGCCGCGTCACCCGGCTTGCGGAGTTCGGCGCGTTCGTCGAGCTCGAGCCCGGCGTCGAGGCGCTTGCGCACGCCTCGACCTTCGCGCCGACGGGGAAACCGGACGGGTGGTCGAGCCAGGTGGCCGTCGGGCTGACCGGCGCCTTCGAGATCCTGAGCATCGACCTCGAGAAGAAGCGGATTGGCGTCGCGCTGCTTCGCGAGGGCTGGGAGCAGGCGCTCGGCATGGCTGCCGCCAAGCCGGGCATCGTGCCGGGCGCGCGCCTCACCGGCAAGGTCGAGCGGCACGAGAAGTTCGGCGTGTTCGTGTTCCTCGCGCCGGGCAAGACGGGCCTCATCCCGAACAGCGAGACCGGCGTGGCCAACGAGGCCGACATCGCGAAGGCGTTTCCCGTCGGGTCGGACGTCGAGGTCATGGTCCTCGAGGCTGACGAGGCCGGTCGGCGCATCCGGCTGAGCGCGAAGGCGGTCACCGCCGCCCGCGAGGCGGACGAGGTGCGCGAGTGGAGCGAACGCGCGGGCAAGGGCGCCTCGCAGGGCTTCGGCTCGATTGCCGACAAGCTGCGCTCGGCGCTGGAGCCGCGCAAGCGGTGATCACTCGGCTCGCAGCGCGATGACCGGGTCGACCCGGGTCGCCCTCCACGCCGGCCACGCAACCCGCTTCTGCTTGCGCTCGGCGGCCTTCTCGGCCAAGGTGGAAGAGAGATGTGTGCGAGCGCAAAGACGATGATCAAGGGGATGGACAGACACTCGGCGCTGCTGGTCGTGGACATCCAGAACGACTTCTGCCCGGGCGGGGCCCTGGCCGTCCCCGGCGGCGACCGCGTCATCCCGGTGCTCAACGAGGCTATCGCGCAGTTCGCGGCTGCCGGCATGCCGGTCTTCGCCTCGCGCGACTGGCACCCGCGCGACACGAAGCACTTCAAGGACCGCGGCGGGCCCTGGCCGCCGCACTGCGTGGCCGGCACGGAGGGCGCGGCCTTCCACCCCGACCTCAGGCTTCCTCCGGATGCGATCGTGGTTTCGAAGGGACAGGACAGAAACGACGACGGGTACTCCGCCTTCGAGGCGACGACGGCGGACGGCCGGACCGTGGTGGAGGAGCTGCGCCGCCGCGGCGTCACCGACCTGTATCTGGGCGGGTTGACCACCGACTACTGCGTTCGCGCCACGGCCCTCGACGCCCGGAAGGCCGGCTTCCGCGTCATCGTCCTGGCCGGCGGGATTGCCGGCATCGACGCCGAGGATTCTCGGCGCGCGCTCGAGGAGATCCGGGCGGCCGGCGGCACGATCGAGCCCGCTGCCTGATCACGGTCGAGTCCGCCCGGTGATCACCGCTGCCGCGGCAGGTATTCCTCCCCGAGGAATTCGACCGCGACGACGGTTCCCTCGATGGCGCGCGGTGCACTCCCGCCGGCTGCCGCGCCGGCCGCCGGCTTCCACGTCACGAACACCGGCTCCATCCCGCGCAACGGGCCGCACCCCAGCAGCGGCTCGAACCCCTCCCGATAGCTGATGCCCTGGATGGCGGCAAGCGATTTCGCGGTGAAGCGCCGCGTTCCGTCAGCGGTCGCCACGTGCACGGTGATGTGTCCGGCCTGGCAGTCGATGCGCCGCAGCAGGCCGTGCGTGCGCTTCTCATCGGGGCCCGTCTGGCGGTAGTCGGGCGGCATCAGCCATCGCCCGGTCCGGGCGTGGCTCTCGACCTTCTTGTCTTTCACGGGACCCAAGGTCTTCGGCCTGTCCAGGGAAGCGGCCTTCTCCAAGTCGGCGCGGATCCTGGCGACATCGCGCTCGTACGCCACGCGTTGGCGCCACGGGCCGAGGTCCGATCCCGTGCGAACGGCCGCCTCTCGCGCCGAGTCGAGCAGGCGTTCGGCCTCGTCGAACCGCTCGGTCACGACGAGGACGTCAACGAGTTCCGCGATGGTCTGCAGGTGCCCCGGCGCGAGGTCGAGCGCGGTGCGCAGTGCGCGCTCGGCCTCCTCCAGCCGGCCGAGGCGGCCCAGCAGCGCTCCGAGCACCGACCACGGCTCGACGACTTTCACCGCGGGCGACAGCACCTTTTCGAGCCCGGCGCGTGCCGACTCGAGCGTCTCGTCGTCTGCCGACCCGGTGGCCTGCACGCGCAATGCTGTCCGGGCGAGGTAGAAAGCTGGAACCAGGCTCTCGGGGGCGAGTGCGCGCGCCTTCTCGAGGCTGCCGAGGGCTTCCGCGCCCTGTCCCTGCCTGGCGCGGAGCAGGCCGAGCGCAAGGTGTGCGGCCCAGAGTGACGGGTCGGTCGCGATCGCACGCTTCAGGCGCGCCTCGGCATCGGCGTCGCGGCCGGCGTGGAAGAGCAGCCGGCCGAGCGCAGTCTCTGCCTCGGCGGGCGCCATGGGTACGGCTTGGGGCGCGTCGGGCAGCGCGTACCGCTTCTCGCCCCAGTTCTCGCGCTCGATGTAGCGCCGCAGCTCCCGCTCCATCTCCGCGACAGGTCCGAAGCTTTCCTCGAAGGCCTTCACCACCGGCGTGCCCGCGGCGGCACGCGCCAGGAACGGCGCGACCTGCCTGGCGTGCGCCTCGCTGCCGAGAAGCAGGTAGTGCGCGAGGGCCCACGACTGGGCGTAGAAGGCATGGCCCGCCCCCCCCGTCGGTGCACGCCTGGCGTCCAGGATCTCGGAGAGCGGAAGGAAGTTGCTGCGCAGGATGAGCACGTTCAGCGCGACAGGCTCGCCAAGGCGGAAGGCCCGGCCGTCGTCGGACATCCGGACCGCGCCGTACACCTCGGCCGCGCCTTCCATGAACCAGAGGGGCGTTTGCCGCAGCAGGACGCGGGCATACTCGCGAAGCGCCATCCGCAGCGATTCGTCTTCCCGCTCGAGGTGGAACGACAGGCAGGGAGACAACGGGTCGAGGCCGACAAACGCCGCCACCCTGCTCACCCTTCCCGGCTGGTTCGGCGTGAACGACGAGAAGGCGGCGTCGCGGGCGAACACGACGGCCAGCGCCGGCTGCAGCTGCAGTGCCGCAGCCGCGTCGGGCAGGTTCTCTTCCACCATCGAGCGGAACGCCTCGAGACGCCTCGCCACCTCGACGGCCCTCTTGGGGGAAACCTCGGCAACCACCTCGAAGCGGGGCGTCGCCACCCGGACCCACGACGCTTGCTCCTGCGCCGCCCCTGTGCTGGCCGCCGCGCCGGCGAGCAGCACGGCGAGAGTACCCAGAACGCGCAAACGCACGTTTACCTCCGCTGGCGATGGAAGGGAGAACCGTCCGGCATTCGCCGCTGCACAGGCGAGGCTACCGCAGGGGGCGCGGCAGATCCAAGCGGGGCGGACGCGGGGCGAGGCTTGCGCCTGAGCTATGCTGTTGCCGTTCGCAGGGTCCGGCAACCGTGGAAGACCTTCTCCCGTTCATCACGCGCCTCTCCTGGGCGGCCATCCTGACGGTGCTGATCGGACTGTACGCGCTGGGCTCGGCGATCTTCCTGATTCTCGAGAACCGCAAGCCGCAGTCCACCGTTGCCTGGCTCTTCCTGCTGCTCGTCTTCCCGCCGGGCGGCCTCGCGATCTACTTCCTCTTCGGACGAAGGCGGCACGCCTTCAGCCGGGAGACCTTGCTGACCAAGCTGGTCGAGGGGACGGGTCTGGCCGCGCGGTCGGCGCGGCTGCTGGACGAGCAGCCGGCAAAACTGACCGCGCTCGTCGAGGCGTACGGGGAGTACGCGCAGGTGGCGACGACGCTGTGGGCGGCGGCCCGGGCGCCGCTCACCTTCTCGAACCAGCTGGAGGTCCTTCAGAACGGGCGCGAGAAGTACCCGCGGCTGCTCTCCGACATCCGCGAGGCCAGGCACTCGGTTCACCTGGCTTACTACGAGTGGTCGTCCGACCCCTTCACCGAGGAGGTTGGCCGCCTGCTGCTCGAGAAGGTGCGGCAGGGCGTCGAGGTCCGTGTGCTCTATGACCCGGTGGGCAGCCTGGGGATGCTGGGCCGCCGCTACATCCGGACGCTGCGCCGCGGGGGCGTGCGGCTGGTGCCGTTCTCGCCCTTGTACCGGCTTCACACGCTCAGCTATCGAAACCACAGGAAGCTTGCCATCATCGACGGGCGGATCGGGTACTCCGGCGGCCTGAACATGACCGAGAAGCACCTGACGGGTCCCCGCGGGTTCACGGGCTGGCGCGACACGCACGCGCGCGTCGTCGGCGAGGCCGTGCCGATCCTGCAGGGTGTCTTCGCCACCATGTGGCACAACACCACCGGCGAGCGGCTCTTCGACGAGGCGTACTTCCCCGAGACGGGGGACGTCGGCCGGCGGCTGCCGATCCAGGTGGTGAGCGAGGGGCCCGACTCGCGGTGGGAGGCCATCCGTCACTCGTACCTGGCGATGATCGCGGTGGCGCAGCGGCGTGTCTTCCTGCAGTCGCCGTTTCTGATCCCCGACACCAGCCTGGGCGAGGCGTTGAAGACCGCCGCGCTTGCCGGCCTCGACGTGAGGCTGATGATTGCTCCGCGGGGGGCCGAGCTGTCGCCGGCCTACCGTGCGGGGATGACCTACGCGCTCGACATGGCCGAGGCGGGCGTGCAGGTATGGCTGTACGAGGGGGACTACTTCCACGCGAAGACGGCCTCGGTTGACTCGATGGTCTGCTCGATCGGATCGGCCAACATGGACATCCGGAGCTTCTCGATCAACTACGAGACCAACCTCGTCATCTACGACCCGCTCGTGGCGCAGGAGCTGGAGGCCGACTTCGAGGCCGACATGCGCCACTGCGTCCGCTTTTCCCCCGAGGCGTACCTCGCACGCCGCGTCACCTCGCGGTTCGTGGATTCCTTCCTGAGGCTCTTCTCGCCCCTGCTCTGAGGTCCTCGGCCCGCCTTGCGGCCCGCCTTGAGCCCCGCCGGGAGAGCCTTTATAGTGTGCCTGGCTCTTCCGGCGTGGTTGGCAATTTCGTAGAAAGGACACACGATGCGCTCGTTCGCCCTTCTCCTGCTGCTCGCTTCGCCGTGCTTCCTCGCACCCTCGGCCGGTTTCGCGCAGCCCTCGGGCGGGCCCTACGGGCCGGTCGAGCAGGTCTACGAGATCCCGAAGGCCCCGCATGTCTATTACGTGGCGCCCGACGGCAAGGCCGACGCGTCCGGCACGTCGCTCGATCAGCCGACGACGATCGAGTCGGCCATCGCGCGCGTGGTGACCGGCGATGTCATCGTCCTGCGCGGCGGCGTGTACCGCACCGGCGGCCTGGAGCTGAACCAGGGCATCACCATGCAGCCCTACGCCGGCGAGCGGCCGATCCTGAAGGGGACCCGCGTGGCCGACCAGTGGCAACCGCTGCGCAACAACCTGTGGCGGACCCGGTGGAAGACATTGTTCCCGGCCAGGCCGCTCGGCTGGTGGCAGCGCGCCCGCGAGGGGATGCGGACGCCGCTGCACCGCTTCAACAACGACATGGTGTTCGTGGACGGGCGGATGCTGAAGTCGGCCGGGTGGGAAGGCGAGGTGGGCCCCGACTCGTACTACATCGACTACGACTCGGGCCACGTGTACATCGGCGTCGATCCCAAGGGCCGCGAGATCGAGATTACCGCCTTTGACTTCGCGCTGATCCGCCGGGCGCGCCGGGTCCACGGGAAGGAATCGGATCGCAAGGGGCCGACGATCCGCGGCATCACCTTCACCCAGTACGCCTTCCGCGCCCTCGAGATCGAGGGAAAGACCGGCGCCGCGTCGCCCAACGAGGAACCGACCAACGAGCCGGTGGGGCTCTCCGATCCGGCCACCTACGGCAAGGAAGTCACCGGGACGACGCTGGAGAACGTGACCATTACCTACTGCTCGCGGGTTGCCGGGTACTTCCGCGGCGACGGCCTGACGATCCGGAATTCACTCTTCAGCGACACCTCGACCGAGGGGGTCTACGTCATCGGGTCGTCCGACGTGCTCCTGGAGAAGAACATCTTCCGGCGGAACAACATCGAGCAGCTGACCGGCTACTACCCGGCGGCCGTCAAGATCTTCAACCAGTCACACCGCGTCACCTGCCGCGACAACCTGGTGGTGGACAACCCCTACTCGAACGGGATCTGGTACGACGTCGGCAACCGTGACGGGGTGTTCCTGAACAACTGGGTCGAGGGGGCGATCGACGGCTTCTTCTTCGAGATCTCGAAGGGCGTGACGGTGGCCGGCAACCTGTTCGTGCGATGCGACAAGGGGGTGCGGATCCTGAACGCGGCCGGGGCGCGCGTGTACAACAACACCTTCGTGGACGCGCCGGCGTCGTTCGAGCGCAACCAGCGCGTGGCGACCGGCGACCTGTTCGGCTGGCATGCCGCCACGGGGCCGGGGCTCGAAGAGCGCGAGGGCCACGTGTTCGTGAACAACCTGCTGGTGGCGAGCGAGTCGTACACGCGGCCGTTGCTGCGCTTCGAGCAGCCGCCCCAGATGTGCCAGCAGCTGCCGCGGCCGCAGGCGGTCCAGGTGGACGGCAACGTGTACGTGCGTGCAGGCGGACGGCAGTCGCAGCCGCTCGTGGTATGGAGCCCGGTTGCCACCGAGACGTGCATGGCGACCGCCGCGTCGCTCGACGAGTTCCGTGCGGTGGCGAAGGGCGTCGAGGCGCGGGGGCGGGAGATCGAACGGTCGCCCCGGTCGATCTTCAAGGGCCCCGACGTCGGGCGCTACGAGCTGCAGGGCGAGCTGCCCGTCGCGGGGGCGACCATCCCGCTTCCCGCCGACGTGCGGGCGCTGCTCGGGTGGAGCGAGCAGGAGGCGGCGCGCACCGCCGGCGCCTACCCTGTGCGACGGTGACCACGAAGAACGCAAACCACAAAGGACACGAAGGTCACAAAGGACACAAAGGTCACAAAGGACACAACGATCAGGGAGATCACAAAGGCACGTTCCTGAACGTGTCCGGTCTTCGGCGGCGCCCCGCGATGTTGCTCGGGGCGCGAAGACCGGCTGCCGAACACGTGCTGTGCGTCCTTTGTGTTCTTTGTGCCCTTTGTGGCCAATCCGTTGTTGCCGGGCTGTCCTAGTCCGCCGGCGCTAGCAGGGCCGCTGAAAAACGCGGCCTCAATGCAAAATGCAAAAGGAAGAATGCAAGAACGCGCCTTTTTTCATTCTGCATTCTTCCTTTTACATTGCAGGGTTCCTTCTCTAGCAACCTGCCTACTGCTCCGGGTACAGCGTCACCCGCACGTACCGCCCGGGATCCAGGTAGCGCTGTGCCGCCTCCTGCACGATCTGCGGCGTGAGCTGCCGGTACTCGCGCGGCAGTAAGAAGTAGGTCGAGAGATCTTCGCCGTTCTCGTACCGATCGGCAATCTCGGCCACCAGCGACGGGTTGCGCGCCAGGCTCGTCTCGTGCCGCCGCAGCAGCGCCTCGCGGGCGTCGTTGACTTCGCGGTCCGTCGGACCCTTCTCGCGCAGCGCGCCGATGTCCTGGAACACCGACTTCACCAGCTCGTCGGCCCGCTTGGGGTCGCACCCGAAGTCGATCGTCACGCTGTATCGCGGTGAGGGGATTGGCTGGGCCGTCGCCCGCACCTCGACGCCGTAGCTCCCTTGGAGCCCCTCCCGGACGGTGAGTCGCAGGCGGTTCTCGAGCGTCAGCGCCAGCGCGTCGAGCGCCACCCGCTCGGTGGCGGGGATGGTCAACGGCCCGGTGAACACGATCGTCACCTGGCTCTTCGGCTCGATTCCCTTGCGCACGACCTTCTCGACAACCCCCGACGGCGGCGTCACCCCCTCGTCGCGCCAGCTTTCCTTCCGGCCGGTTGACGGCAGCGACCCGATGTACTGCTCGACCAGCGGCTTGAGGGCTTGGGGCTCGAAGCTGCCCGCGAAGACGAACGTGAAGTCGCTGGCATCGCGGAAGCGGTCCTTGTAGAAAGCGAGCGACTGCTGCAGGTCCATCTGGTCCACCATCTCGGCGGTCAACGGCCGGGCGCGGGGGTGGCCCTGCGTGAGCGCCGATTGCAGCGTGCGCCGCAGCGCCCACTCGGGGCTGGCCTCGCGGCTGGCGAGCATCGCCCGCATCTGGTCCTGCATCACCCGGAACACGTTCTCGTCGGCACGCGGCTCGGTGAACGTGAGGTAGATCAGCTGGAAGAGCGTCTCGAGGTCCTTCGGCGACGCCCCGCCGGCCAGCCCCTCGCTGGTCGAGTTGATGAATGGCATCACCGAGGCAGCCTTGCCCGACAGGACGTTGCGCAGCTGGATGGCGTCGAACCGCCCCACGCCGCTCGCTCCCACCACCTCGGCGGCGGTGATGGCGGGGACGTACTGGGCATCGCTCGCGAGCGACGTCCCGCCGGGGCTCGTGGCGCGGAAGACCACCTCGTCCTGCCTGAAGTCGGTCGGCTTCAGCACCACCCGGACGCCGTTCGACAACCTCCACTCGGTCACGTTGAAGGCCAAGTTGTTGGTGCTCTCGACGACGGCGCCGGGCTTCGGCGGGGTCTCCATGAGCGCGGTGGCGCCGCCCGCGTCGGCGTAGGCCTCGATCTCGCGCGCCAGCGCCGCCTTGATCACCTCGGCCAGCCGCGCCGCGTCGGGCACCTTCAGCCCGGGCTTCTCGGGCGCGTTCACCAGGACGACGCGGCTGCCGCCCGCCCAGTCCTTCGCCACCTTGTTGACCTCTTCGAGCGTGAAGTGCGGGACGAAGCGCTGCACCAGGCCGAACTCGTAGGTGATGCCCGGGATTGGCTCGCGCTCGACGAAGTTGCGGATGTACTCGTCGGCGAGGTCGGCCGACTCCTCCTTCTCGCGCTCGTCGAAGGCCCCCTCGTAGGCGCGCAGGATGTTGCGCTTCTCGCGCTCCAGCTCGGCCTCCGTGAACCCGAAGCGGGCGGCGCGGGCCGACTCGACAATCAGCGCCTCGAGGCCCCGCTCGATCCCGTCTTCCTTCACGAGGGCCACCAGGCTTGCCGTCTCCTTGGTCTGCACGAAGATCCCGCGATCGGTCGCCGCGCGCAGGAACGGCGGGTCGGGCTTGAGCGACAGCTCGGCCAGCCGGCTGTTCAGCATCGTCGTGTAGAGCCGCTCGATCTGCAGCTGGCGGTAGGCACCGACGGTCGTCTGGTCGCGAAGCGGGAGCTTGTTGTAGAGGCCGACGCTGGTGATGGGGGCCTCGCGGTCGGTCGCGACGGCGAAAAGCGTCTCCTCGTGGTCGGGCACCTCGAAGGTGGGGCGCGGGCGGGCGCCGATGGCGCCGGGGATTGGCGTGAAGTGCCGCTTGATCAGCGCCTCGACCTCGCGCTTGTCGAAGTCGCCGACGGCGATGACGGCCATCAGGTCGGGGCGGTACCAGTCCTTGTAGAAGCGGCGGAGCGCCTCGGGCTTGAAGGTCTCCAGGCTCTCGCGGGTGCCGATGGGAAGCCGCTCGGCGTAGCGCGATCCCTTGAGCAGGATCGGGATCTGCTGGTCCTGCATCCGGGCGGCGGCGCCGCGGCCCTGGCGCCACTCCTCGAGCACCACGGCGCGCTCCTTCTCGATCGACTCGGTGTCGAGCGTGAGGCCGTGCGCGACGTCGGCGAAGAAGAGGAACGCCTTGTTCATCGCCTCCGGGTTGGTCGTCGGGACGTGCAGCTGGTAGATGGTCTCGTCGAACGAGGTGTTGGCGTTGACGCCGGGCCCCAGGCGCATCCCGATCGACTCCATGAAGTTGATCAGGTCCTGCTTGGCGAAGTGCTTGCTGCCGTTGAAGGCCATGTGCTCGAGCACGTGGGCCACGCCGCGCTGGTCCTCGTCCTCGACCACCGAGCCCACCTTCACGACCAGGCGCAGCTCGGCCCGCTGCACCGGGCGCTGGTTGGTGCGGATGTAGTACCGGAGGCCGTTCGGGAGGTACCCGATGGTGATGCGGGGATCGACCGGGACGGGCGCGTCGAGCGAGATTGTTTCCCACGGCTTGTCCTGCCCGGCGGAACTGCCTGGAATGGAGAGAACGAGGAGGAGTGCGAGCAGTCCGGGCAGGCCTGCCGCCGGGCGCCGAATCCAGGTAGTCATCATTCGATCATCAGGCCACGCTGACAAACCGTCAAGGCGGCCGACACGGGCTGGCACCGCTCCTGCACGGGCCGGCCCCGCCGAAACCTCTGCCGCTGGTCCGGCCGCCGCCCACCCACCAACGGATCAACCACGAAGATCACCGAAGAACACAAGGACCGGAACGGGCCCTCCTCTGTGTTCATTGTGTCCTTTGTGGTTCTTCCCGTCTGCGGAGTCGCGACGTGAAGGAGCGCCCCGGCGTGTCCGCCGGGTACCGTCGCTCGACAGCGCTCCGACACGTGATCCAGAATCTGGGTCATGCGCTACCTCCCCGCGCTCGTCGTCGGGGCGTCGCTTGGCGTGATCGCGGGCGTCGGCGGCTACACGTTCGTCTACGCAAAGGGCGCGTCGTACCTGACCAACGACCCTGCCGCGTGCGCCAACTGCCACGTGATGAACGAGCAGTACGACGCGTGGCTCAAGTCGAGCCACCACGCGGTTGCCGTCTGCAACGACTGCCACACGCCCCACGCGCTGGTGCCCAAGTACACGACGAAGGGTCTGAACGGCTTCTGGCACTCGTACGCGTTCACCACGGGCGACTTCGCCGAGCCGATCCAGATCACGGGGCGCAACCGCCGCGTAACCGAGGGGGCGTGCCGCCAGTGCCACGCCGACATGGTGCACGCCATCGAAGGAGTGGCAACCGGCGAGGACGACTCGATCTCGTGCATCGGCTGCCACCGGAACGTCGGGCACCTGCACTAGGATTCGGGATTCGGGATTCGGGATTCAGGAGTCGGGAGTCGGGATTCAAAGAATGGGATTCAAGTCGGGATTTGATATGAAGCTCAAACCTCCAGCTCTCGTCCTCCTCACCGCGGGCGTGACGATGGTTGTCGTGGCCGGCCTGACGGCGCTCCTGATGAACATCCGCGAGCACAAGGAGGAGGCCCGCAACCCCTTCTTCCGCGTCGTCACCCTGACCGACGACACCGAGGACCCCGAGGTCTGGGGCAAGAACTTCCCGCTCCAGTACGACCTCTACCGCCGCACCGTTGACCAGGTGCGCACCAAGCACGGCGGCAGCGAGGCGCTGCCCCGCACCCCGACCGACGCCGACCCGCGCTCGATCGTCGCCCAGTCGCGCCTCGAGGAGGACCCGCGCCTGAAGACGATGTGGAACGGCTACGCCTTCGCGGTGGACTTCCGCGAGGAGCGCGGCCACGCCTACATGCTCGAGGACCAGACCTTCACCGAGCGGCAGCGCGTCAGTCCGCAGCCCGGCACCTGCCTGAACTGCCACGCCTCGATGTACGTCACCTTCAAGAAGCTCGGGGACGGCGACATCGTCAAGGGCTTCGAGGCGGTGAACCGGATGCCGTACGCGGAAGCACGCGAGCTCGTCAAGCACCCGGTCTCGTGCATCGACTGCCACGACGCCGACACCATGCAGCTCAGGGTGACGCGCCCCGCGTTTATCGAGGGGATCCGCGCGCTGAAGGCTTCGCAGGGAATTGCCAACTACGACGTCAATACCATGGCCACGCGCCAGGAGATGCGCGCCTTCGTCTGCGGCCAGTGTCACGTGGAGTACTACTTCCAGGGCGCCGACAAGCGCCTGGTCTACCCGTGGGCGAAGGGGATCAGGGTCGAGAACATCCTCGACTACTACGAGGAGGTGGGCCACAAGGACTGGGTCCACGCCGACAGCGGGGCCGACGCGCTGAAGGCGCAGCACCCCGAGTTCGAGATGTGGAACCAGGGCGTCCACGCGCGATCGGGCGTCGCGTGCGCCGACTGCCACATGCCGTACCTGCGGCAGGGAGCCCTGAAGATCAGCGACCACCACGTGCGCAGCCCGCTGTTGAACGTCTCGCGCGCCTGCCAGACCTGCCACCGCTGGACCGAGGAGGAGCTGAAGGCGCGCGCCGAGACGATCCAGGATCGAACCTTCCAGGCGCGCAACACAGCGATGGATGCGCTGGTCGCTTTGATCGGCGACATCAAGGCCGCGCGCGAGGCGGGCGTTCCGGAGGCGCAGCTGCAGGAGGCGCGCCGGGCGCAGCGGCGCGCGCAGTTCATGATCGACTTCGTCGAGGCCGAGAACTCGACCGGCTTCCACGCCGGGCAGGAGGCGGTGCGGATTCTCGGTCAGGCCATCGACACCGCCCGGCAGGGACAGCTCAGCCTCAGGCCGCCGGTCGGCCGGTAGGAGGGCACGGGCGCCGGCCGTGACGCCGCGGTACGGAGGCCGGCGCTACTCGGCGGCAGGGATGCCGGCGCTGCCCGGCGCCGGCAAGGCCTGCACGGGAGTGGCAGTGGTCTGCGGCTCCCAGCCTGCAGTTGCCCGCCCCTCGGCAGCCACCATGTTCACCCGCAGCAGCACGCGCACGTAGAGCAGCGCCTGCTGCGCCGCCAGCACGCCCGCGATGGCGCCCCACGTCCGGCCTCCCATCGCGGAGCCGACCCAGGCGCCCAGCGCAAGCGCCGCGGCAATCCCCAGGCCGTAGACCACGCCCGGGATGGCCGCCTTCACCGGGTGCCGCAGCACGAACCCCGCGCCGCGCAGCCACGTCCGCGCGACTCCCGGTGCGTCGTGGCGCACCATCCAGACGCGCGCGTAATCGAGCGCAAGCACGAAATACGCGGCGACGCACGCCAGCAGCGCCATGGAAAGAACGGCTTGCGCGACCTCGCCGGGCTCGCCGGCGGCCGCGAGCAACGGCTCGAGCACTGCCCCGGCAATCGCGGCCACGACGCCGCCCACCACGAGCGCCGCCACGAGCGACAGCCCGATCAGCCCGATCGACCGGAGGAAGAAGCGCCCGGCCGCCTCGAAGAAGCGCCCGAGCAGCCGGCCTTCGACGCCTTCCCGGCCGGCGGCCAGGGCGAAGAGGCCGCCGCCGAGCAGCGCGTTCGACAGGAGCGCGAGGCCAATCGCGGCGGTCAGCGCCGCCGAGACGCCGCCGAGCGAGCCGCCGGAGGCCTGGAGCAGCTCGAACACGGTGCCCGACTGCACGCCGTCGAGAAGGGGATCGGTGCCGGGCGCGACGCTGGTTTCGCGCGACATCCACGAGAAGAACGGGGAGGCCGCCACCAGGGCGAGGACGGTGTGCCAGGCCCACAGCAACAGTGCGAGCGCGAGCCGCCTGGGCGAGTCGAGAGTCATGGCTACAGCCCCAGGAACATCAGCAGCGCCTGCACGCCGAACAGGAAGCGCGACGTCCACGACGCCGCCACCCTCGTGTCGGGGGCGACCCGCCGCGCGTTGTTCAGCCAGTTGGCGTCGAGCCAGACCTTGCGATCCGGGTCCACGGCGGCCCACTCGAGCCGCTCGGGACGGACGAACGTGAAACGCTTCCACCGGTCGCGCCCGTCCCACTGCAAGCGTTCGACCGGCTTTCCCTCGAACTTCACCGCGAGCGTCACCGGGAAGACGAACTCGCCATGCCGCGTCACCATCACGCGGCTCTCGTACAGCTTCTTCTCGTTCGTCTTGCCCTGAGCCGGGTCGTCCTTGCTCTCCGACTCGGAGGGCCTGCCCTGAGCGAGGCTCTCCTTGCTTGCCGAGCCGACAGGCTCGAACACGCCCCGGGCCGCCTTCGCCTCGACCGACGAGACCGCCGTGACGGCGTAGTCGAGCACGTGCCCTGTCTCGAATGCCTGGTGGAAGAACCAGCCCAGGTCGCGGCCGGCCACCTCGCTCGCGGTGGCGAAGAAGTCGGCGCTCGACGGGTGCCGGAACCGCCACCGCTCGTGATAGGTCCGCATCACGCGGGCCATCGTCTCGTCGCCGAGCAGCCCCTGCAGCGTGCGCAGCGCGGCCGCCGGCTTCTGGTAGGCGTAGGTCGAGTAGTCGCCGGCATACCCCCACGCCGGCTTCATGATCACGTCCTTCTGATCGGGCGTGGTGGTCACGCGGAGCACGTCCTCGTCGCCGACCCGGAGGCCAGGGAGTAAGACGTACGAACTGTCGGCACCGTACTCGGCGTCCAGCACCAGGCCCGTCGAGTAGGTGTTGATCC